>CALMRL010000273.1 GCA_937873345.1 uncultured Beijerinckiaceae bacterium
TGTTTCAGCTTCTTGTCGAGCGTCGGCGCCTCGTCGATCGGGTAGAACGCGCCGTCGACCTTCAAGCGCTGCAAGCCCTTGCGCTGGTATTCGGCGATCTCCTTGCGGTACTCGCCCTTGCGGCCGCGCACCACGGGGGCGATCAGGTAGAGGCGCGTGTTCGCCGGCAGGGCCAGCACGCGGTCCACCATCTGGCTGACCGTCTGGCTCTCGATCGGCAGGCCGGTGGCGGGCGAATAGGGGATGCCGATCCGCGACCACAGCAGGCGCATGTAGTCGTAGATCTCCGTGACGGTGCCCACCGTCGAGCGCGGGTTCTTGGAGGTGGTCTTCTGCTCGATCGAGATGGCGGGCGACAGTCCGTCGATCTGGTCGACGTCGGGCTTGCTCATCATCTCGAGGAACTGCCGGGCGTAGGCCGACAGCGATTCGACGTAGCGGCGCTGCCCCTCGGCGTAGATCGTGTCGAAGGCGAGAGAAGACTTGCCGGAGCCCGACAGGCCGGTGAACACCACGAGCTTGTCGCGCGGGATGGTGAGATCGACGTTCTTGAGGTTGTGCTCGCGCGCGCCGCGCACCACGATGCTGTTCCGGTCGGGCAGGCGGGGCGGCTCTGCGTCGAACAGCTTCTCCAGCGCGGCGTCGCTCATCTCGGCCGGTGTAGCTGCCGGCGCAGCGGACGCCGGAGCCGCTTCCGCCGCCGCGCCTTTCACCGCCCTGACCTTGCGCACGATGCGCGGGGCGGGGGGAGCCTGAATCTCGGGCGTCGGCGCTTCGAGGGCCGCCTCGGCCTTGCGGGTGCGGGTGCGGGGCTGTTGCGCCATGGAGGGACGGGTTCCAAGATGAGGACGGCCGGCCGCGGAACCGGGATCGCCTCCATATAGGGGCACGACGCCGTCATGGTCACCGTCGTGAGCGCCGTCGCGAGGATCGCGGCCGTTTCGCGCTGATCACGGATGTGGTAGGGAACATAGGGAGAACGAGGCGGCGCAGTTTGGTAACCGCCGCCTTGTAGAGCGTGGAACAGGGGCGGGGTCGGCGCCGCATCGCGCGCCGACGCCCCGCGCACATTCGAGGTCCCGGGGAGGGCTCCATGGCGGGCAGCGTCAACAAGGTCATTCTGGTCGGCAACCTGGGCAAGGATCCCGAGGTGCGCCGCATGCAGTCGGGCGACGCGGTGGTCAACCTGCGCCTCGCCACCACGGAGTCCTGGCGCGACAAGGCGTCCGGCGAGCGCAAGGAGAAGACGGAGTGGCACTCCGTCGTGATCTTCAACGAGAACCTCGCCAAGGTGGCCGAGCAGTACCTGAAGAAGGGCTCGAAGGTGTACATCGAGGGCCAGCTCCAGACGCGCAAGTATAACGACAAGGACGGTGTCGAGAAATACAGCACC
>CALMRL010000274.1 GCA_937873345.1 uncultured Beijerinckiaceae bacterium
GCGCCGCGCCGTTCTCGGCCCTCGCCACGGCAAGCCTGCGCTTGAACTCGGCCAGGTCCAGCGGCTCGCCGAGGCGCCGGGCGCGGCAGCGCATCGCGAAGTCGCCGTAGAGCGTCGCCGCGGTGGCCGTCGCCGCGTCGGCATCGGCGAGCACGGCGGCGAGGATCGCGGCGACCGCCGCCTCGCGCTCGGCCGGGTCCATCGCGGGTTCGGCTGGCGCGTCGTCGAGCGTCGGCGGACGGTAGTTCGCGAGCTGAACGATGACGTCGGGCGCGCTGAGGCGCGGCTTGGGGCGTGGCACCGGGCGCCCCTCGCCCGCCTGGGGGGTGAGGATCAGCCCGCCGAGGTCGTGCGAGGGCTGAGGGGGAGGCGAAAGGGCGAGCGGCACGGAGCGGCTTCGGGTGCGCGTCGGGCCGACCGCCACCGTCAGGGGCCGGCGCGACACCGCCGGTCCCAGCGCCACGAAGTGCCCTCGGGCGAGGTTGCGGAACGCCTCCGCCTGCCGGCGCTCCAGCCCGAGCAGGTCGGCGGCGCGCGCCATGTCGATGTCGAGGAAGGTGCGGCCCATCAGGAAGTTGGACGCTTCCGCCGCGACGTTCTTGGCGAGCTTGGCCAGGCGCTGCGTGGCGATGATGCCGGCGAGCCCCCGCTTGCGGCCGCGGCACATCAGGTTGGTCATCGCCGCAAGCGACAGGCGTCGCGCCTCCTCGGTAGTGTCGCCCGACGCCGCGGGGGCGAACAGCTGCGCCTCGTCGACGACCACCAGCATCGGGTACCAGTGCTCGCGCTCGGCGTCGAACAGCCCGTTGAGGAAGGCGGCGGCCGCGCGCATCTGGTCGTCGGCCCCCAGCTCTGCGAGCGAAAGCACCACCGAGACGCGGTGCTCGCGCACCCGCGCCGCGATGCGGGCGAGCTCGGAGTCCGCAAGGGCGGGATCGCCCTCGGTCGGCTCGACCACGACGTGGCCGTAGGCCTCCGCCAGCGAGGCGAAGTCACCTTCCGGGTCGATCACCACCTGCTGCACCAGGCCGGCGCTCTGCTCCAGCAGACGACGCAGCAGGTGCGACTTGCCCGACCCCGAATTGCCCTGAACCAACAGGCGCGTCGCCAACAGCTCCACGAGGTCGACGCACGCCGGCGAGCCGCCGGCGAGGCCTAGGTCGATCGCGAAACTCATCCGGCACGCTCCACCGCGCGAGCCTAGCACGCCGCCGCATCCGCCCTTCCCGGCACCGTCGGCCTTTTACCCGTTATTCACCGCATCCGGTCCATACGGGAGCCCGCCACAGTGAACGGGGAGTGAAGCTGACATGTCCGATACGGTGGGTCTCGCCGGCGACCGCATCCGCTCCTTCGTCGAGCGCATCGAGCAGCTGGAAAACGAGCTGAAGGAGCTGAACGAGGGGAAGAAGGAGGTGTTCGCCGAGGCCAAGGGCGAGGGCTTCGACGTGAAGATCCTCAAGGAGATCATCCGCCTGCGCAAGCAGGACGAGGAGGAGCGCGAGGAGCACGAGACGCTGCTCGACGTCTACATGCGGGCGATGAGCGAGGACGCGCCGGCGGCCAAGGCGGCTTAGGGTCGGTCCGCGCTCAGCGGCGGCGCAGCGGGCGGGCATGCAGCGCGCCGAGGCGCGCGAAGCCGGTCGCGTCGAGGAAGGCCGGCAGGCGGGCTGCGACGAGCTGCACGTGCTGGCGGGCGA
>CALMRL010000275.1 GCA_937873345.1 uncultured Beijerinckiaceae bacterium
CGGAAGGTGTCGCGGATCGCCTCGTAGTCCTTCGAGCGTTGGTCCTCGTTCTCGATCAGCAGGGTGATCGGGGTGCCGGTGGTCACCATCCCCCCGTCACGGTCGGCGACCGTGCCGGACAGGATGCGCACCGTGTCCGATTCCCGTCGCTGCGTGGTGAAGCGCGACTGGCCCGGCTTGCGGCGATCGAGGAAGCCCTGGATGTCGGCCTCGACCAGCGGGATCAGCGGCGGGCAACCGTCGATGACGCAGCCGATCGCTACGCCGTGGCTCTCGCCGAAAGTGGTGACCCGGAAGAGATGTCCGAAGGTGTTGTGGGACATTATGTTAACGGCACGGCGGCCGTTGAGTCGCCCGCCGAGGCGTCGGTCCTGCGGCGAAACTCTGACAGGCGGGATGCCGCCGCCGCAACCGTTTCGGGTGCGAACCTGTCGGGATACTTCGCGACCAGAGTTTCCCCAGCCAAGTCGAGCATGTCCCGTTCGGCCAGCATCAGAAAGCCGTCTGTCGGGCGGCTGGTCGCGAAGTCTGACAGGATATTCACGACGCCTACTCTCGCGAGCTTCTGCCTAGTCCTCGACAAGCGGATCGTTTTGCCCCGCTCCTCCGACAGGAGCTGTTCGAAAGCTTGGATCGTACACCAGAAGTCATACTCGATCGTGCCGGGCTTCTCATCGGGAACGATCGAGACAAGCTTACGGAAGGCCGCGGCGACTAAATCGTCCGCCTTCAGACGCCGAGCGTTGGCGATCAGCTGCCGAAGCAACTTGGGGTCGTCGCACCCTTCGACGAACTGCAGCATTTTGCCTGGATTAGGCTTCGTCAACGCAGCATCACCGCGGCCTACTCCTTGATCAGCGCCCCGATGTCGGGCGCCGCCGGGTTCTTCATGCCGACGATGTGATAACCGGCATCGACGTGCAGCACCTCGCCGGTGATGCCGCGGGCGTGGTCGGAGACGAGGAAGGCCGCGGTCTCGCCGACCTCGTCGGTGGTCACCGTCCGCCTGAGCGGCGCGTTGTATTCGTTCCACTTCAGGATGTAGCGGAAGTCCCCGATGCCAGACGCCGCGAGCGTCTTGATCGGGCCGGCGGAGATGGCGTTGACGCGGATGTTCTTCTCGCCGAGGTCGGCGGCGAGGTAGCGCACCGAGGCCTCCAGCGCCGCCTTGGCGACGCCCATCACGTTGTAGTGCGGCATCCACTTCTCGGCGCCGTAGTAGGTCAGCGTCAGCATCGCGCCGCCGTTCCTCATCAGCTTCTCGGCGCGCTGCGCCACCGCGGTGAACGAGTAGCAGGAGATCATCATCGTCATCGCGAAGTTGTCGGCCGTGGTGTCGACGTAGCGGCCGGCGAGCTGGCGATGGTCGGAGAAGGCGACGCAGTGCACCACGAAGTCGAGCGAACCCCACTCCTCCTCCACCACCTTGAAGACGGCGTCGATCGAGGCGGCGTCGGCGACGTCGCAGTGCCCGACCACCTTGGCGCCGAGTTCCTCGGCCAGGGGCCGCACGCGCTTGCCCAGCGCCTCGCCCTGGTAGGTGAAGGCGAGCTCCGCCCCGGCCGCGGCCGCCTGCTTGGCGATGCCCCAGGCGATGGATCGGTTGTTGGCGACGCCGAGCACGAGGCCCCGTTTGCCTGCCAGGAACCCCGTGCGGAGCGCGTCCGCCGAGGAGACAGCCGGTTGGTTCATTCTTAGGTCCGGTTCCGATCCGTGGCAGAATCGCGGCCCAGATGGTCCCGGGCCTGCCGCCAGCGCGAGGCCGCGTTAAACCTCACCGTCCGGGCGAGCGCAAGCCAGCACCGCCCGCTCTCCCTACCGATCCCGCTGCGATCCCGCCATCTCGCAAGAATGCCTTGGCCTTCGACGCCGAAGATGGTTACTTTTTCGTAAACGGCGCGTTGTCCTGATGAGGTCGGAGCAGTGTCGGGGGTCTCGTGACGTCGCGCGATGAACTGAACGGATTGACACCGCGCCTGCGACGCTACGCACGCGCCCTCGTCACCGGCAGCCCAATGCCGTGCGATGCCGCAGACGACCTCGTGCACGCGACCCTGATGCGGGCCCTCAACGCACGCACGGTCGCAGGCTCTGGCGACCTCGCGATCCGCCTCTACGCGACGATCACCCAGCTGCACCGCGAGATGCCGGCCATCGGTCAGAGCGTCGTCGCAAGCGGCTCGGGACGCCCGACCCTGGTCGCTGGAACCGCGGCTCTACCGACCGGCGCCCCACACTCCCGCCTCGCGGCCGGCCTGCTGGGCCTGCCGCTGGAGGATCGCGAGGCGCTCCTCCTCGTGACGCTGGAAGGCTTCGAGCACGGCGATGCCGCGCGCATCCTGCGTGTCTCACGCTCGGTGCTGATCGCTCGCCTGACGCAGGCCCGCGCCACCCTCGAGCGCTTCCTCGAGAGCAAGCCGACGCCGCGCCGTCCGTCGCGTGCCGTGCCCCACCTCCGCCTCGTGACCTGACATGGCGGGTTTCCTCCTCAGCGACGCCGAGCTGCACGGGCTCATCGACGGCCAGATCGAGGTGCACCACCGCGCCGACATCCTGCGGCGGGCTGCCGCTTCCACCATCGACCGCGAGCGCATCGGCAGCTGGCAGTCGCAATGCGAGCTGATCCGGGCGGCGTTCCAGAGTGTCGACCGCGAGCCCTTGCCGTCCGCTCTCGACCTGCGCGCTCCCGCTAGGCTGCATGCGGTACCGCCATCGCGCACATCGGCCTTCCTCGACGACGCCCCTCCGATCGTCGCCGCGGGGCGTTCCCGCAACCGCCTGATCCTGCCGAGCCTCGCCGCTCTCATCGCGGCGGCCGGCCTCGTCGCCACTTGGCTCGCCGGCGGCTTCTCGCTCGCTTATCCCGACGCCGCGTCGCCGGACGAGGTGTTGGCTCGCCGCACCTCGGGTGAAAATCCTGCCGTCCCGATCGACGGCATGGCGATCCAGACGCCGTCAGCCATGCCGACCGCGACGATCCCGGACCTGACGACGCTCGGCTTCACCCTGACGGAGGCCGAGGTCCAGACGGGCGAGCCGTCCTCGATGCTGTTCCATTACCGCAACGCCGGATTCCAGCAGATCACCCTCGGTGTCTCGCGCTCCGACCAGACCCTGCCTCCCGCGGACGCCTCTCGCCCCGTATCGGTCGGCAAGTCCCTGGTTTGGCACGTCGGCACCCGCGCCTATGCCCTCGCCGGTGACCTGCAGCGCGACCAGCTGCGCGCCCTCGTCCCCGTCGTCCGTGACCTCGCGCTCGACGAATAGGTCAGCCCGGTAGGCACTCGGCGAAACGCACGGCCTCGCCTTCCGCGGGAGCTGCCAGTTCGCCCTCCCACATCACCCGCCGTCCGCGGATGATCGTCCCGACCGGCCAGCCGGTGACGGCCGCGCCGTGGTACGGCGTCCATCGCGACCGCGAGGCGATCCAGTCGTCCGCGATCGTCGCCCCGCGCTTGAGGTCGACCACGGTCAGGTCGGCGTCGTAGCCGACGGCGAGACGGCCCTTGCCGGCGATGCCGAACAGCCGGGCCGGTCCCGCACTGGTCATGTCGACGAAGCGGGCGAGGCTGAGCCGGCCGCGCGCGACGTGGTCGAGCATCACCGGCACCAGCGTCTGCACCCCGGTCATCCCGGACGGCGAGGCGGGGTAGGGCTTGCTCTTCTCGTCAAGCGTATGCGGGGCATGGTCGGAGCCGAGGATGTCGGCGACGCCCTCGCGCACCCCCTGCCAGATGCGCTCGCGATGCCCGGAGTCGCGAACCGGCGGGTTCATCTGCAGCTTCGTGCCGAGACGCGCGTAGTCTTCCGCCGACAGGGTGAGGTGGTGGGGCGTCACCTCGCAGGAGACGAGGTCCTTGTTGGCCGCCAGCAGCGCCATCTCGTCGCCGGTGGAGATGTGCAGCACGTGGATGCGCGCCCGCGTCTTCCTGGCGATGGCGATGAGGCGCCGTGTGCAGCGCAGCGCCACCTCGGCGTCGCGCCAGATGGGATGGCTTGCCGGGTCACCGGGCACGCGCTCGCCCTTGCGCTCGTCGAGCCGGACCTCGTCCTCGCTATGGAAGGCGGCGCGACGCCGCGTGCGTGCGAGGATCGCCGCCACGCCCTCGTCGTCGGCGACGAGCAGCGAGCCGGTGGACGAGCCCATGAACACCTTGATGCCGGCGGCGGCGGGCAGCCGCTCCAGCTCCGCGACATCCGCCGCGTTCGCGTGCGTGCCCCCGACCCAGAAGGCGAAGTCGCAGTGCATGCGATGACGGGCGCGCCGCACCTTGTCGGCGAGTTCGGCCTCGCCGGTGGTCAGCGGGCTGGTGTTGGGCATCTCGAAGACCGAGGTGACGCCGCCCATCACGGCGGCGAGAGACCCCGTCTCCAGGTCCTCCTTGTGGGTCAAGCCGGGTTCGCGGAAATGCACCTGGGTGTCGATGACGCCCGGCAGCAGGTGCAGGCCCGCGGCGTCGATCGTCTCGCCGGCGGAGGCTTGGGCGAGGTCGCCGAGCGCGGCGATGCGGCCATCGACGACCCCCACGTCGCCGGCACCGATGCCGTCCTGGTTGACGAGCGTGCCGCCTTTGATGAGAAGGTCGAAGCTCATGGCCATGCGCGTGTTCCCGGTGCCGTCGGCGCCGATGCCGGCGCTCCCGCGGAGTCCTAGCATGCCCTCCTCGCTTCTCGCCGACCGAGCGATCGTGAGCGTGATCGGCGAGGACGCGGAATCGCTGCTCAATCGCCTCGTCACCAACTCGATGCTGGAGGTGGCGGCGGGGCAGGCGCGCTACGCCGCGCTGCTGTCGCCGCAGGGCAAGGTGCTCGTCGACTTCCTCGCGTGTCGCACGCGTGATGCGTTCTGGCTCGACTGCCGCCGCGACCAGGCCGCCGATCTCGCGCGCAGGCTCACCATGTTCCGGCTGCGCGCCAAGGCCGAGATCGCCGTGGCCGACGCCCTCGCCGTCGCGGCGGTATGGGACGCGCCGCCCCTGGAGGCGCCCGGGCCGTGCTTCCGCGATCCGCGCCATGACGAGATGGGCTGGCGCATCGTCGCGCCGCTCGAAAGCCTCTCCTCCTTCGCCGACGAGGCCGCCGCCTACCGCGCCCACGCGATCGCGCTCGGCGTGCCCGAGGGCGGCACGGACTGGCCCTATGGCGACACCTTCGTGCACGACGCCAACCTCGACCTGCTGCATGGCGTCGACTTCGGAAAGGGCTGCTACGTCGGGCAGGAGGTGGTGTCGCGGGTGCACCACCGCGGCTCGGCGCGCAAGCGCATCGTCCGCGTGCGATTCCTCGGCAACCCGCCGATAGTCGGAGCAGAGCTTCTGGCCGGCGCCACGCGCGTCGGACAGCTGACCTCGCTCGACGGGCGACAAGGTCTGGCCAGCGTGCGCATCGATAAGCTGGAGGAGGCAGCCGCTGCCGGCGCGGCGCTCACGGCGGGCGACACTCTGGTCGAGGTCCACCTGCCGGCCACGCCCGTCGGCGATGCCTGAAGCATCGGACCGAAAAGCGTGTCGGGGCTTTTCGCTCCAAGACGGTCGATGAGGCTACGGTATGTCGCCGAGCCTAGAGCCGTTGCCGCGCGTGCTGAGTCGGCGAGGGTAGCGGCGGAGCGGCGGTT
>CALMRL010000276.1 GCA_937873345.1 uncultured Beijerinckiaceae bacterium
CGAATACGTCCTGACGATCACCCCAGACCCATCTCATCCAAGTCCCTAGACCCGCGGCAGCTCCGGGAACGCGACCTTGCCGGCGTGCACGTGCATGCGCCCCAATTCCGCGCAGCGGTGCAGCGTCGGGAACACCTTGCCGGGGTTGAGGCGGTGCTCGGGGTCGAAGGCGCACTTCAGCCGTTGCTGCTGCTGCAGGTCGACCTCCGAGAACATCGTGCCCATCAGGTCGCGCTTCTCGACGCCGACGCCGTGCTCGCCGGTGAGCACGCCGCCGACCTCGACGCAGAGGCGCAGGATGTCGGCGCCGAAGGCCTCGGCCTTCTCCGTGTCGCCGGGCTTCGACGCGTCGTAGAGGATCAGCGGGTGCAGGTTGCCGTCGCCGGCGTGGAAGACGTTGGCGACGCGCAGGCCATGCTGCTCGCCGAGTTTGTCCATCCGCTCCAGGACGAGCCCAAGCTTGTTGCGCGGGATCGAGCCGTCCATGCACAAGTAGTCCGGCCCGATCGCGCCGACGGCGGGGAAGGCGTTCTTGCGACCCTGCCAGAACTGCACGCGCTCGGCGTCGGACTGCGACACCTTGACGGTGGTGGCGCCATGCCGCCCGGCGATGCCCGACACCTTCTCGATGAGGTGATCGACCTCCGAGTTGGTGCCGTCCAGCTCGACGATGACGAGGCTGGCGGCATCGCGGGGGTAGCCGCAGGGCTGGTAGTCCTCGGTGGCGACGATGGTCTTGTTGTCCATCATCTCCATGCCGCCGGGGATGATGCCCGAGCCGATGGTGTCGGCGACGAAGTCGCAGCCCTGCTGCACGGTGGGGAAGCCGAGCAGCACGCCGCGCGCCACTTCTGGCTTCTTCAGGATGCGTACCGTCACCTCGGTGACGACGCCGAGCAATCCTTCCGAGCCGGTCATCACGCCGATGAGGTCGTAGAGCGAGGAGTCGAGGTGCTTGCCGCCCAGCCGGATCACCTCGCCGCCCATCAGCACCATCTCGAGCCCGAGGATGTTGTTGGTGGTCAGCCCGTACTTCAGGCAGTGCACGCCGCCGGAGTTCTCCGCGACGTTGCCGCCGATCGAGCAGGCGATCTGCGAGGACGGGTCGGGCGCGTAGTAGAAGCCGAGGTCCTCGACCGCCTTGGAGATGGCGAGGTTGGCGACGCCGGGCTGCACCACCGCGGCGCGGTTGGCGTAGTCGATCTCCAGGATGCGGTTGAACTTGCCCATCGCCAGCAGGATGCCGTCGGCGAGCGGCAGCGAACCGCCCGACAGCGAGGTGCCACCGCCGCGCGGTACCACCTTGACGTTCATCGCCGCGGCCAGCGCCATGATCGCGGACACCTCCGCCACCGTCTCCGGCAGCACCACGACGAGCGGCATCTGCCGGTACATGGTGACGGCGTCGCACTCGTAGGGGCGCATCTCGCGGGCGTCGTCGAGCACGTTGCCCGGCTTGACGATGGCGCGCAGCCGGCCGACGATCTCGGCGCGGCGGTCAATGATCGCGGCTTCGGGCTTTGGCATGGTGAGCGTCATCGCGGCTCCGTCGTCCTTCCCGCGTCGTGCGCGCCCACTCCTCATCCGGGCACGTCGCGCGATGGTCATGTAGCCCCGCCGGCGCAGCGCGTCACCGGCTGCTCGCGCGAATGCCATGCCGCTTTCGTCGCAGCCCCATCGACGAGGGGACTCGGGAACGGGCACGCGCGATAGTCGCGGACGACGGTTTGCCCGGTCGCGCGAGGGAGCCCCCTCCGGGGACGGGACTCGTGGCCCTGGCGGAAGAGGTGTCATGCTGACCGGGGCTGCGCTTGCATCGGCATTCCGATCCCGATCATCCTGCTGCCGCGGTTCTTCTTCCTGCGCAGATGGTTGGCATCCTGCCTGCTATATGGGCTGTAATCCTTGCCCTTGTCGCTGCGTCCGCCTAGGAGCGGTGCGACGATCGTCGCGGGCGGGATGCGGGATGCGCAATGGCGGGTAGCGAGACCGGGGCGCTCGCGCCCCGACGACTGGCCGATTTCACCGCCGATCCCCGCACGCTGATCCTCGCCGGCATGGCCGTCGCGGTCGGCCTGCTCGGCACCCTGGGCGCCTGGATCTTGGTCCGGCTGATCGGCTACGCCACCAACCTGATCTGGTTCGGCAGGATCGACGGCCACCTCGGTACGCTCGCTCATGCGCCCCGCGGCTGGTGGATGGTCGCCGCACCGGCGCTCGGCGGCCTCGTCGTCGGGCTGATGGCCCGCTTCGGCTCCAAGGCGATCCGCGGGCACGGCATTCCCGAGGCGATCGAGACCATCCTCATCGGCCAGAGCCGCATGTCGCCGAAGGTCGCGGTGCTGAAGCCGCTCTCCTCGGCCATCGCGATCGGCTCGGGCGGGCCGTTCGGCGCCGAAGGGCCGATCATCATGACCGGCGGCGCCCTGGGCTCGCTGTTCGCGCAGTTCTTCCACCTGAGCGCCGCCGAGCGCAAGGCGCTGCTGGTCGCCGGCGCCGTGGCCGGGATGACGGCGATCTTCGGCACCCCGACCGCCGCCGTGCTCCTCGCCGTCGAGTTGCTGCTGTTCGAGTGGAAGCCGCGCTCCTTCATCCCGGTGTCCGTGGCGGCGCTGGTCGCGATCAGCCTTCGGCCCCTCGCCTTCGGCAGGGCGCCGCTCTTCGCGATGGCAGGCTTCCCGGTGCTGCCCTGGTGGGGCTTCGCCATCTGCGTGCTGTTCGGCATCCTCGTCGGCCTGCAGTCGGGCTTGCTCACCGTCCTGCTCTACCGCTGCGAGGACCTCTTCGAGCGCCTGCCCGTCCACTGGATGTGGTGGCCGGCGCTGGGCGGCCTCATCGTCGGCCTCGGCGGCCTCGTCCAACCTCGCGCGCTCGGCGTCGGCTACGACATCATCGAGGACCTGCTGCACGATCGGCTGACGCTGGCGGTCGTCGTCTCGATCCTGCTCGTCAAGTCCGGCATCTGGCTCGTCTCGCTGTCGTCCGGCACCTCGGGCGGCGTCGTCGCGCCGCTGCTCATCCTGGGGGGCGCGCTGGGCTGGCTGCTCGGCCTCGCCCTGCCGGGCCACCCGAGCTTCTGGGCCCTGATGGCGATGGCGGCGATGCTCGGCGGCACGATGCGCGCGCCCCTCACCGGCGCCGTCTTCGCCGTCGAGCTGACCGGCGACGTTCAGAACCTGCCGGCGCTGCTCTGCGCCACGGTGTCGGCCTATGCCGTCACCGTGCTGCTGCTGAAGCGCTCCATCCTGACGGAGAAGATCGCGCGGCGCGGCCGGCACATCAGCCAGGAGTACGCGGTCGATCCCTACGAGTTGGTGCGCGCCGGCGAGATCATGTGCCGCGAGGTCGAGACGCTGCCGGCCGACATGCCGCTCGACGCCGCGATCGAGCGCTTCCTGTCGCCCGACAGCCCGCATCCCGCCTATCCCGTGGTCGCGGGGGACGGCCGCCTCGTCGGCGTGGCGACGCGCCGCGATGCCCTGCGCTGGCAGGTCGAGCGGCCGCAGCCGGACGAAACGCTCGGCGACCGCGCCTCCGACGCGTCGATCGCCGCTGCCGAACCGGAGCACGTCGTCGGCTACGTCGTCGACCTGATGATCGCCGAGGACAAGTCGCTGATCCCCGTCGTCGAGCCGGCGACGCGCCGGCTCGTCGGCATCGTCACGCGCAAGGACCTGCTCGCCGTGCGCCGCGCCGCCGGGGTGATGGAGACGGAGCGGGCGCGCTTCTACGCGCGGCGCAGGCTGACGGCGGCGAAGCGGCTGCCGTGAGGGCTTCCGGCGATGCGGCGCTGAACACGCTGCTGCGCTGCCACGC
>CALMRL010000277.1 GCA_937873345.1 uncultured Beijerinckiaceae bacterium
GATCCGCGGCTCGCGCGATCCGGGCAGGCCTGGCCTCGTGCACCGCTCGCCGCCGATCGCCGGCACCGGGATGGCGCGGCTGCTGCTCGTCGTCGACGAAGCGGGGTGAGGTGCCGCGCAGCTCCGTCGCGACGATGGTCCTCGTGCCGGAAGGGGGAACGGATCCCGTCGACGACCGAACGGCGGTTCGAGAGAGCGCCGTAACGGGTATGGCACTGCGGCCGGTGAGGCCGGCTACGTCGGGGCCCAGATCGGCGCCGCCAACGATGCCTGTGGCCGCCGCGACCGTGCGCAGTTACGATCGCGCTGTCGCCGCAGCGCGAGAGGCCTTCGCCCAAGCCGACGCGTGCGGAGTCTTGAGCATCCAGCCGGCGGCCGGCAAGGCCGCGCCCGGCGACGTGTTCGACCTCTACCGCGAGGCTTGCCGGGCCGGGAGATCGGCCGGCGTGCCAAGCCCGGACGCAACCTCGCCAACGTCGACAGCATCTTCGACTGCCACCTGCGGCCGCGATTCGGCGCGGTCCGCTTCGACCGATTGTCCGAGGAAAGGCTGAAAACGTTCCGCAGGGATCTGGTCGAGGCACCGCAACTGTCACGCTCCGGCAAGCCCGTGCCCGTCGACGAGGGCGAGGCGCTGCGCAAGCGCCAGGCGCGCCAACCGGGTGATGACGGTGCTCCGCGCCGCCCTGAACCATGCCCTCAAGGAGAAGTGGTTCGCCTCGACGTGACGTCGGGGCAGCGCAGGACGCGGAGCGACGGCTGTGATTATCGAACAATTCCTTCCATGCCCCCATCACCGCGGACTCAAGCCATAGATTTTGTTCCGAATGCCTCCGTGGTTGGAGCTGGCGCATGGTACTGCCAAAGATCGGCACTTCGACGATCGCGGTCTGAATGGCGCTGGCCGGCCCGTCTGCGTCTCGTTCAGGTGTCGGACTGAAGGTGATCCGACGGCGGGAAGGAGAAGTTCTACTTGAGGTCTTATTTTGAGGTTGGCATGCAACCACCTGCTCGATGGGCCGGTATCGCAAGTCTGATGATCGTCGTTACGATGGCCTACATGGACCGCGTCAACGTTTCGGTACTCGTCCTCGACGCATCGTTCCTTCGGCACTATAGCCTCGTCGGTGATCGCGCCGGACAAGGCTTGCTCATGACCTTGTTCCTTCTCGGCTACGGTATCGCCGCCTTGCTGCTGACGCCGATCTACGAGGGCTTGCTGGGGTGCAGGGGCGGTCTGCTGGTGAGCGTCTTCGTCTGGGCTGCTCTCACCGCGGTTTCTCCCCTGCTGTCACCGCTGCCCCTTCTGCTCCTCGCCCGCGCGCTTCTGGGCGCGGCCGAAGGGCCTCTGTTTTCCTTGAAGGTGATGTTCGTGGCGGAACGCTTCGAGGCGCACGAGCGCGGCAAGCCCAACGCGGTCACCTCGACCGGCGTGTCCCTCGGCCTCGCGGCCGGTTACCCCGTCGTCGACCTCGCGCTTCACCATTTCGGCTGGGCCGGGTCCTTCGAGATGCTGGCCGCGATCAACGTCGGCATCGGGCTGCCACTCGTCTTCTTTCTGGTGGACGGCCGTCCTGGACCGCGGAAGCCCTCCGGGAAGCCGTCCTACCGCGCGATCATCGCGTCGACCGTCCGCGCGGCACTCTCCACGAAGCGTCTCGGCTCTATACTGCTCGTCGAGATCTTCACGTTGTCCTATCTTTGGGGTAGCAGCTTCTGGCTGCCGGCGTTTCTCGCGAATGATCGACACTTCGCGCTGTCCCGCGTTGGTTGGCTGTCCGCTGCGCCTTTCCTGGTGAGCTTCTGCGCCAACTTGCTCGGAGGCGCTTTCGTGGACAGGCTTTCCCTCGATCGTCTCCCCATCGTGTTCGTGATGGGCGGGGCCGCGTGCGCGTCCTGCGTGATGGCGCTGTTCGGCGGCCAAGGAGACGCGATGACGTTTTCCATGCTTCTGGGCGCGAGCGCCTTCTGGGGCTTGCAGTCCGCAGCCATACCCACGCTGGTGCAGAGCGGCGCGCCGGTCGGCGGCATCGGCACGGCTTACGGGATCATCAACGGCATAGGCAACCTCGTGGCTTCGTTCATGCCGCTAGCGATGGGCAGCCTGATGAAGCATTCGGTTGTCAGCGGTTTCGTCCTGCTCGTCGCCTCACAGATTTGCGTTTGCCTCTGCGGGGTGTTCATGCTTCATGCGGCGCCCGCCGGTGGATCCGAGGATCGGAGGTCGTTGCGCCCGACATAAGTCGACCTTGGGTCAAGTTTTTGAACACTACGTTCAAATATGAATAGATGAGGTTGCTCATGGGCCATCGTATCGAGCACGACAGCCTCGGTGACGTCCGTGTTCCCTTGGAAGCCTATTGGGGGGCTCAAACCGAGCGAGCCATCGCGAACTTCCCGATCACGCGACAGAAGTTGCGGGATTTCCCTGCCATCATCAGGGCCTTGGCGATGGTGAAGAATGCCGCCGCCTCGGCCAACGCCCAGATCGGCCGGCTCGACGCGCGCAAGCGCGACGCCATCGTGGCCGCGGCGACGGCCGTTGCGGCCGGGCAACTCCACGATCAGTTCCCGATCGACATGATCCAGGGTGGGGCTGGGACGTCGACGAACATGAACATGAACGAGGTTTTGGCAAATCGGGCCCTTGAAATCATGGGGCACGAACGAGGAGCCTACGAGTTCCTGCACCCCAACGATGATGTCAATGCCGGTCAATCGACCAACGATGCTTACCCCACCGCCGTCCGAATCGCCCTCCTGCTGGTATTGGGTGGCCTTTCGACGGCCCTGGAGCGTCTCGCCGGGTCGTTCGACGTGCAGGCAAAGGCATGCGCCGATATCGTCAAGCTGGGCCGCACCCAGCTTCAGGACGCCGTGCCGATGACGCTCGGGCAGGAATTCGACGCCTATTCCGTGACGATCCGCGAAGACGTGCAGAGACTTTCGGAAGCCTCGACGCTGCTTCGCGAGGTCAATCTCGGCGGCACGGCGATCGGCACGGGCATCACCGCGGACCCGTCGTACGGTCCCCTGGCGATCGGCATCCTGTCGGACCTGTGCGGCTTCCCCCTGGTGCGGTCGGCGAACCTCATCGAGGCGAGCTGGGACATGGGCGGCTTCGTCATGTTCTCGGGCGTGCTCAAGCGCATCGCCTCCAAGCTTTCGAAGATCGCAAACGATTTGCGCTTGCTCTCCTCTGGCCCGCGGGGAGGCTTCGGCGAGATCGCCCTGCCTCCCATGCAGCCGGGCTCCTCCATCATGCCCGGGAAGGTCAATCCGGTGATCCCCGAGATGGTGAATCAAGTCTGCTTCCAGGTGATCGGCAATGACCTGGCCGTGACGATGGCGGCGGAGGGCGGGCAGCTTCAACTCAACGCTTTCGAGCCGCTGATCGCCTACAACCTCCTGAGCTCGGTGGAACTGCTGCGAAACGCAGCGGATGTCTTCACCGAACGGTGCGTGAGCGGCATAGAACCGCGGCCCGACGCGTGCGCCCGACACATGGAGGCAAGCGTCGGGGCGGCAACCGCGCTCGTGCCGGTGCTGGGGTACGAGCGCGCGGCGCGCATCGCCAAGGAAGCGCTGGCGAGCGGGCGTACGGTCAGGGAATTGGCCGAGAAGGAGGGCCTCTCCAGTGAGGCCGTGACGCAGATCCTCAATCCGGATCGCCTCGCGCTCGCACGTCTCGAGGATTGGAAGAAGGCGATTCAGTCCGCGGCGCCGGACGCCAATCCGCCCGAAACAGCAGCGTAGTCGGGTTTGACAACGTCGAATGCGTCGGCCACATATGATCATGATGTTCACGCGAGCGTCATACTTCCTCCAATAAGCTGTCGTCGAGAGAGCGAGTTGCGCCCCATGACCAGCGACGTCTCGGACCCGGCGCTCGAAGGCACGCCTAGTTACTACGGATGGCGCGTCCTCGTTGCCAGCGTCGTCGGCTTGGCACTCAGCCCGGGGCCGCTGATCGTTGTTCTCCTCGGCGCCATCGCTGACCGCCTCGCCAGCGAGTTCTCGATCGGGCGAGGACAAGTGATGGCGACGATGACCGCCTTCAGCATCGCCGTGATCGCCGCAGCCCTCCCCTGCGGGCGCCTGATCGATCGTCTCGGAGCGCGGCGCGTGCTGATCGTGTCGACCCTGCTGATGTCGGCCTCGCTCGTCGCGATCGCGGTCGCCGCGCACGATGTCGTGACGTTCTATGCGCTCGCGGCGTTGTACGGCTTCGTTTCCATCGGCGCGCAGAGTATAACCTTCAACAAGCTCCTCTGTGCATGGTTCGAAAGGAAGCGCGGCACCGCGATGGGAATCGCGGCCGCGGGATTGGGGCTTGGCTACTCGATCCTGCCGTTGATGATTGCTGGCTTCCTTCACCTGACCAGCTGGCGCGGAGCCTTCGCCATGCTCGCCGGCACGCTTGTCGTGCCGTTGGTCCTCGAACTCGCGTTCTGCCGACCTCCTGCAGTCCGCACGCCGCCACGGGGTAACGTTTCGACCGCCTCTCCGGTCGGCTATACAACGCGGCAGGCGTTAGGCACCGTCACCTTCTGGACCATCGGGTTGTCGATCCTGCTGATCTCCATCGTTTCGATCGGCATCATCCCGAACCTCGTCGGCTTCAGCAAGGACCTCGGCTTCGCGTCCGGCAAGGTCGCCGTTGCCGGAACAGTCTTTGGGCTGGGGACGCTGCTTGGTCGTTTGATCGTCGGGTTCTGCTTCGACCGTTTCTTCGCACCGCGCGTCGCCGCGACCTGCTTCATCTTGTCCGCCAGCGGTTTTGCGCTGCTGGCGCTCATCGCCCACCGCGATCTCGGCGACACGTACATCGTTCCCGCCGTGGCGCTCATTGGCCTGGGATTCGCGGCCGAAAGCGACGTGATCGGCTTTCTCACCAGCCGTTACTTCGGCTACCGCGCCTTTGGTCAGATTTACTCGTTGCTGTTCACGATCTTCGTCGTCGCGGTCGCGATCGGGCCGGTGGCCTTCGGCGTCGGTCGCGATCTGGCGCACAGCTACGATCTCACCTTCGGCATCGCCTGCCTGGTCGCGCTTGCTGCTGGAGCCACGATGCTTCTGATGCCGGGATACCCCGACAGCTTCGACCTGGCGGCCGAGCCGGTCGGCCTCTCAGCCGGCGCCGAAGCGGCATCCTGATTGCCGCCACGACGGCGAGTGCCGATGCAAACGGGGCGTCGAGCGTCCTCGGGGATCCCCGAAGGATGGATCGGTAATTACTGTCCGAGTATCGAATGCAGACCATTGCACACTCCGGCCTTATAGCGCCCTCGTCCAGGTCGCATGAATCTTTCCCGTTCTGGAGACCTACGGATCTCGATGAGGCGCTTACCGCGATCGCGAATGCCCCCTTGGCTCCGGTCATCTTCGCGGGCGGAACCGACCTTTGCGCGCAGTTCAACGAAGGCTTAACGCCGGCCGCGATGGTTTCGCTGGACCGCGTGGTCGAACTCAAGACCATCCGCATCGAAGCGGACCGCCTCGTCATAGGCAGCATGGTCACCCACGCTCAGGGCTCCACCGACGAACTGGTGCGTCGTCACCTGCCGGGCTTCGCCAAGGCGTGGGGCATGGCTGCGAACGCACGCGTTCGCTTTTGGGCGACGGTCGGCGGCAACCTCATGGCCCGGCGCGTGCGCTACGAGCTTTCGTTGATGCTGGCCGCCCTTGGTGCGACGTTGCGCTTCGCGCGTTCCGACGGCACGCGCTTCGAGATAACCACCGAGGAGCTTTGGACCGCCGACCTCGACCAGCGTAGTTTGCTCCTGGACATCGTCGTGCCTTGCGGCGAAGGCGCCCGGTTCGACTATGAACGCTCTCTCCGGCCGACCCTGACCATCGCCTTGGCGTCCGGCTCCGATGCGGGTGCCATGGCGGCGATCGCCACCGAATGGCTCCGCCCCCTCGTGCTCCGCGTCCGCCCGGAGTTGGGCCCGGTGCGTGCGGCGGAAGACGCCTTCGAAGCCATGCCGCCCTCGTTCTCCGATCCGGCGACCAGCCACTGGTATCTGCGAGAAGTCGGCCAAACGCTGCTTCGGCGCATGCTGGAGGCGCGCGATGGGCGCTGAAGCCGAATTCGGGATCAGTTTCCGCCTCAACGGACGCGACGTGGTCGCGAAATGTCCGCCGACCACGCCACTCGTCAGCGTTCTCCGCGACCATTTCGCGTTGAAGGGCGTCAAGCTCTCGTGTTCGCGGGCGGTGTGCGGGAGTTGCGTGGTCCTGGTGGACGGCCTGCCCGGCGCGAGTTGCTCGATGTTCGCCTTCCAGGTCGAGGGCGCGGAGGTGCTGACCGTCGAAGGGCTGGTGACGGACGGCAAGCCGCATCCGATCCAGGCCGCCTTCGCGGCCAACACCGCCTTCCAGTGCGGCTACTGCACCGCGGGGATGATCATGTTGACCAAGTCCCTGCTCGATCGGGTGCCGCGGCCGGACAGGGAGACCGTGCGCTCCTGGCTGTCCTCCAACGTGTGCCGGTGCACCGGCTACGAGATGATCATCGACGCGGTGATCGCCGCGTCGCGCAGCCTCGCCATCGAGGCGAGGGACGGAGAGGGGGCCCACCGATGACGCGGGATCTGGAAGGCCATGGCGCGTCTCGTCTCCTGTCGAACGATCCTCTCGCGTCCATCGGGCGCGACGTGGAGCGCTCGGACGCGAGGGACAAGACGACTGGGCGCGCCGTCTACACCGTCGACATCGATCTGCCAGGGATGCTCCACGCGAAGGTGTTGAGGAGTTCGCGTCCGCACGCCATGCTGCTCCGCGTCGACGCGGAGGCCGCACGCTGCGCGCGCGGCGTGCATGCCGTGCTCACGCGCGACGACGTTCCCGAGCACGTCGTGCCCAGCTACGGTTGGTTCGTCAAGGATCAACCGATCGTGGCGTCGGACCGGGTGCGCTTCATCGGCGAGGTGGTGGCGGCTGTGGCGGCTGAGAGCGAGGCGGACGCGATCGCCGCGCTGAAGCTGATCCAGGTGGACTACGAAGACCTTCCGGTCGTCGCCAGCATCGAGGCGGCGCTCGATCACGGCGCGCCCGAGCTGTTTCCCTCGGCGCCTCCCGGCTTCGTGCCGCACTACGGGCCCGGGGCCAGAGGGGGACTGCGGCCGGCGCCGAACGTCTGCTACGAGTTCGGGTACACGTGTGGCGATGCTGCCCTCTTCGAGACGTGCGATCACGTCTTCGAGGACGAGTTCCGCTTCTCGCGAATGCAGCACTACCACCTCGAGCCTTTCGTCAGCGTCGTGAAGGCGTCGGCGGAACGACTCGAAGTCTGGTCCGCGACGCAGACGCCCTTCCTCCTGCGCAAGGAGCTCGCGAACCTCCTGCGGATCGCCGAAACGTCGGTGAGCGTCAAGACGCACTACGTGGGAGGCGCCTTTGGCGCCAAAGCCCATCTGCGCACCGAGCCCATCGCCGCCCTGCTTTCGCAGGCGAGCGGACGGCCCGTCCGCTTTTGCCTGACGCTCGAGGAAGCGTTCTTCACGAGTTCGCAGCACGCCGCGGTGATCCGTCTGAGGACGGGCGTGATGTCGGATGGGCGGGTGGTGGCGCGCAAGGGGCAGATCGATCTGGACGCGGGCGCCTATTCGGACGCCAGCCCGCTCGTGGCGGAGAAGGCCGGCTATCGACTGCCCGGCGGCTACAGGTTTCAGCACATCGACAGCACAGCCCGTTGCGTGATGACCAACACGACGCCGGCGGGCGCCTTCCGGGGCTTCGGCGGCACGCAGGCGCTCTGGGCTTCCGAGAGCCAGATCGACATGATCGCCCGCCGGCTGGGGGTGGACCCCTTCGAGATGAGGCGGATGAACCTCATCGGCTTAGGCGAGCCGTTCGTGCCGGGCGAAAGCGGCTGCGACAGTGACATGGTGGAAGGGTTGGCACTCGTTGCTGACCGCGTCGGCTATGGACGTCCGCTGCCGCCTAACCAGGGGATCGGCATCGCCGTCGGCTTCAAGGATGGCGGCGGCGTCAACAAGCCTGCCCAAGCCAGGGTCAAGGTGACGATGGGCGGCGACGTGTTCCTCGCCACCGCCGCCATCGAAATGGGTCAAGGCTCGGGCACCGCCCTCTCGCAGATCGTCGCGGAGATCCTTCGCTGCCCTCTTTCGCGCGTCCGGCAGGTGCCCATCGATACCGACAGCGCGCCGTTCGACCCGGGAACGCATTCGAGTTCGGGCACGGTCGTGATGGGCCGGGCGGTGGAGAAGGCAGCCGTGGCGCTTCGCGACAAGGTGCTCGATTTCGCTTCCGAGACGATGGGTGTGCCGAAGGACGAGATCCTCCTTGAGGACTGGCAGATCCTGCACGGTCAGAAAGCGATGCCTCTTCGCGCCCTGATTATCCGCGAGTTCGGTGGCCCCGGCTTCGAGTTCACCGCGGAGGGCTATTTCAAGGCCAAGCTCGACGCCGAGGCCCCGTTGGACAACAAATGCGTGTTCTGGGAGATCGGCTGGGCTGCGGCCAAGGTGGCGGTAGACGTCGAGACCGGACGCTTCAACGTGCTCGATCTCTGCGTGTCGGGCGACGCCGGCCGCGCGATCAACCCCCTCACGTGCCGCGGCCAGGACGAAGGGGCGGCGGTGATGGCTTATGGCCAGACGCTCTTCGAGCGTATGCTTTACGACGGGGAGGGCCAGTTACTCAACGGCGATCCCCTGATGTATCGGCTGGCGATGAGCGAGGACCTGCCGCGATCCTTCCAGAGCATCCTGCAGGAGCAGGGGCACGGTGCGGGACCGTTCGGCGCGAAGGGGATGGGAGAAGGCACGATGCTGCCGGTCGCGGCCGCCATCGCCAATGCTATTCACGACGCCGTCGGCGTGCGGGTGACCGAGTTGCCGATCACTGCGGAGCGGGTTCTGCGCGCGCTTAAGCAACGCGACGCCGCGAGCGTGCGGAACTGCAACCCTCTGCCTTCTCACGCATTGACGTAGATATGTGAGATGCATATCTTCCGAACAGATAGTTCAATAATGAACGGGTGTGATGTTGAGCGGTAACCCGTCCCTTCGCCATCAATCCAGAGGCCGAGACGCTCTCGCTGAAGAGGCGACTTTGGCGCAGCAGTTGATGTCGATCTACAATGAGACGCATGACCCGTTAGAGGTCGCGGCTAAACTTAACGAGAGGGGTGTAGCTAGGCCGTCCGGCTCGGGCGACCCATGGAATGCCCAAGCGCTCGAAGACGAGCTACGGCGGATCAACGACTCACAGGATGAGGCTTACACCACTAATGGCGTCGGGGCCTAAGTTCCGCGCAACTGCTAGAAGAAGGACCGGCTCATGAACGTTGTCAGCGCGAAGCAAGATGTCGAGGGACGCCTGAAGCGTGGCCTCCTCGGACAATGGTATGCAGCTGCCAAATCTGTGCAAGTGAAAGCTGGGCGGCCGCTGTCGAGCAAGATTGCCGGCGAGCGCGTCGTCATGTGGCGTGGGAAAGACGGCGGAGTGCGATGCATTGAGGATTTCTGTCCTCATCGTGGGGCGCGCCTGTCGCTCGGGGAAGTGGTCGAGAACGATATTTCTTGCCGATACCACGGCGTGACGATGGATGGGGAAGGTACGATCGTAAAGGTGCCGGCCCTCGCGAACTGCGCCCTCGAAGGCCGCCGGCCGCTGAAGAGTTATCCCACGCGAGAGATGGCGGACGCCGTGTTCATTTACGTCGGCAGCGCGGATCAGCCTGTGCCGACAGACGAGCCGAAGTTCCCCTCCGAGTTCACTGATCCAGAATGGGTCACTTTCCTTGCGATGAATCGATGGAAGGCGAACTACCGGGACTCGATCGAGAACGTCGCCGATCCAATGCACGGCAGCTTTCTTCACGCGAACAGCTTCACACTCGCTTATGGGAAGCAGCAGGATACCCTGAAGATCGAGCGTATCGAGGATGGTTTCTGCGTCAAGCGGGTCGGCCAGCAGGGCGTGAACTTCGACTACACCGACATGATCATGAGCGAAGAGCAGCTCTATGGTCGGTTGGATATCCCGTTCCCGCCTGCAGCAGGGCCGGGCGGCCCGTTCCGGATTCTAGCCTTCACGACGCCGATTGACGAGGATGAGTGCTATGTCTTCATTTGGCGCCTCCGTAAGGTTTCTGGATTTGCGCGTGAGTCCTACCGCTTCCTTTACCGCACCCTTCTTGAGAGTCGTCACTGGGATGTGTTGGAGCAGGACCGCGAGATGATCGAGGCGCTCCCTGCCGACGCCCGTCGCCGGGAGATGCTGTACCAGCACGACATCGGGGTGTCTCGTATTCGGCAGTTGATGAGCAAGAAGGCCAAGCAGCAGTTGGAAGCGGAGCGGGTTCCGGTACAAACCCTCCAGGCGGTCTGAGATGGTATCCTCGGTCGGCGGAGTGGTTTCTGAGGTCTCCGAAAGAACAGAGGTCGAGACTTTGTCGAACGGGCCTCGTTTGACCGGCCACGAACTTCGAAATTTGGTGTCGGTACTTCGCCCGACGGGCGAGGTACTTGACATGCGCGACCGACATATCAGTGGCAGCACCGATCTGTCCGATTGCGAGATCTCGGATGTAGATTTCGAAGGGTGCAAGTTCGAAGGTCCATTCCTCGCTCCAAGGACAAAGTGGGGCGGGTATGGCTCGTTGATGAATTGCTACTTCGGCGGGAACGTTGACTTGACGGAGGCAACGTTCGAACTAGACGCGCGCTTCGACAGGTCGCGCTTTCAGAATGGTCTCACGCTGTCCAGGGCGACGGTGTGGGGGGTTCTGTGCCTCGACGGTGCGATCGTTGAGGGTCCAGCGTTTTTGGACAAACTGGAGTTGTTCGCCAACCTATCGCTGGATCGCACTGCATTCCGCAGCTTGGTTTCCTTTGAGGAAAGCGAGTGTCTCGGTGGTTTGTGGGGGGATCGCGCGAGGGTCGAGGGCAAAGCGAATGCTCGGGGTATGGAGGTGCACGGACGACTTTGGCTTGTCGGCGTGAGCGCTCCAGGAACGCCCTTCGAGCAGATCGCGGATTATGGGTATCGTTGGTCCTAAGCTATTGGCAAAGACCGCAAATTGGAGGTTAGATAGAGAGCGATGACTAGTTCCATTGAGCAGGCCGCAACTGATATCGGGGGTAACCGTAGTTGGGATCGTCCCGCAGGTGCGTCATTCGAGGAATGGATGAAGGGCCGGATCGCACGTGTTCAAGATCGTGCTTACGATTGGAACGCGCTGAAGTTCCAGGCAGACTTTGATCCCAAATATCGCCGGGCGCAAAAGCGTTTCATAGGCACCGGGGCGACGGGCGTGGGAAAGGACGGTAGTACTATCCCATCTGAGAACTTTACCTTGTCCAACATGATAATTCCGGCGGGCGGCGAGGGGCCGATGCACCTGCACACCGATGCCGAAGAGGTTTTCTTCGTGCTGCGCGGCAAGGTGAAGGTTATGGTAGAGAAGGATGGCGAGTACTTCGAGTCCATTCTCGGCGAGCGTGACTGCATATCGATCCCGCCCGGGGTTTACCGCGGTGAGATCAACATCGGTGAGGAAGAAGCTGTCATGATGGTGATGATCGGCTCCCCTAGGCCTGTCACACCGACCTATCCGGCGGACCATCCGCTCGCCAATGTGAAGCGCTCATAGCAGCTGGAGCAAGGCTGCAGCTGACATTTTCGGGTTGCCAGTTCTAGAGGCTCAGCATGGCGGCACCGGTATCCGCCAGCGTCGCATCCTCGGATGATTTGGCGCCAGCCACGCCGATCGCGCCAATGCAGCGCCCCTCGACGGATATGGGGACGCCACCGGAAGCAGCGACGAGGCCGGGAAGTGTTGTCATTCCCGTCCTCCCATCCGCTACGGCCTTTTCAAAGAAGGCTGTAGAGCGCCGATAGAGCGCTGCGCATCTGGCCTTCGCCAAACAAGCATCGAACGACGCCGGCGCGGCGCCGTCCATGCGCAATACGTAGACCGGATGTCCACCCTCATCGACGAAACAGATCGCTACCCTCGCGCCAGCGTGCTGAGCGCGTTCCTGGATTTCGGTCGCGGCGTGTTGGAGATGTTCGAGGACAAGTGTTGAAGCCATCGGCTTGATTGCCTCCTGCAGCACGGTGGGTGAGTGAGTGTGCATCATTGATCTAAGTCGGTCCGGCCGAATGGCGAGTCCGCTGGCTTTGAAGAGTTCACGTTGACCAAGCGAGGGTTGATGGGCGGGACATTGGAGGGGCAGTTTGCTGGGCGTCGCATCGTGGTCACTGGCTCGGGACGAGGATTGGGTTACGACTATGCCGACCGTTTGGCATCGGAGGGTGCGGATGTTGTTCTCGCGGAAATCGACGTCGGGCTCGGTCGTGCCGCAGAGGCGGAACTGCGCGGGCAGGGGCTTTCGGCGACTTTCATTGAGACGGACGTTGCGTCCGAAGACTCCGTTGAGCACCTCGCCGCCTTCGCCCGCCAGTGGGAAGGCGGCATCCATGGGCTGGTCGCCAATGCGGCGCTCGCGAACAACGTCGGCGGCAAATCCTACGACGAGATCGACGTCGAGACGTGGGACCGGCTCATGGCAGTGAATGTGAAGGGCACTTGGCTGACTGTCCGCGCGATCGCGCCGTTCATGGCGACCGGCGGGTCTATCGTCACCGTAACCTCCGCTTCCGCCTTCTCCGGCTCGACGAGGCTGCTGCACTACGTCACGAGCAAATCCGCCATCATCGGCATGACTCGGGCGTTGGCGCGTGAACTTGCCGAGCGTTCGATACGCGTGAATTGCCTTTCCCCGGGACTAACGGTTTGCGAAGCGACCAAGGACATCCCGGAGAAGCGTTGGCAGGAGTATGCGGAGAAGCGGATGCTCAATCGGCCGCAAGTCCCCGAGGACCTCGAAGGCGTCGTCTCCTTCCTCTTGTCCTCGGCCTCACGCTACATGACGGGACAGACGGTGGCGGTGGATGGAGGCGTTACGCTGCTTTGACGGGCGGCATTGACACGCACCGACGCGATGCCTAGCATTCATAGTAGAACAACAAGTTCTTTTGTGAACATGTCTCAGAATTTTGATAGGGTGGCTCCATGGCTGAAGCGATTGGCGTTGACTGGCTTCGCAGCATTGTTATGCGCGGCAAGGGCGTGATGCAGACAGCGGACTTCTATTCGAAGAATTGGGGTCTCGAATCGGTTGAGAAGCGCGACGATGCCCTCTTCTTCCGGGGCACCGGCTCGGAGCCCTTCATTTACGGGCTTCGTGAAGACACCGTTTACGGCATCGACTTCATCGGCTTTGGAATGGCGAGCAGGGAGCGTGTCGACGCGCTCCATCGCCAGTTGTCCGAGGCCGGCGTCCGCTCGCTGGATCAACCCCACGAGTTGACGACGCCCGGCGGTGGCTACGGGTTCAGCGCCACTGACCCGGACGATCGGCGCCTCGTATTCAGTGCGGATGCGGTGCAGTCGACGCCGCGGGAGGAAATGGCGAAGCCTCGCAAGATTTCGCACGTGGTCTTGAATACGCCTCGGCTCGAGGAAGTACAGGATTTCTACGTCAACGTGCTCGGCTTCAGGGTCAGCGACTTCTCGGCCAACCAGATGGTGTTCCTCCGCTGCTCCTCCTTGCACCACTCGATCGCTCTCAATCGGAATTCGTATTCCAGCGTAAACCACGTCGCCTTTGACATGAGCGACGTCGACGCGGTGATGCGCGGCATCGGCAGGATGAAGACGCTCGGGCAGGCGCCGGCCTGGGGTCCCGGGCGGCATGGGGTGGCCGACAACCCGTTCGCTTATTTCGTTTCGCCGTCCGGCTTCGTGATCGAGTTCACATCGGACGTCATTGACGTCGACGAGGCGACGCATAAGCCGCAGGTGTGGTCGCGGCATTCACCGGAGGCTATGGATGTCTGGCTCACCGCTGGCCCTCCTACACCAGCAATGCGGGCTGTCATGGCGGGACGTCCCGATCCCGGCTTCCCGGTGCCTTGATCTCCAGGGCTACCGTTGCGGTAGCCGCGAATGGGAGGGTTGCAGATTGACGCATGTCGGTGAACGACCTGTCGTGGCTTCCGAGGGCAGCGCGGGCGACGTCATCGCGTGCCACCTCGCCGACCTGGGGATCGACACCGTGTTCGGTGTGGCCTCCATCCACAACCTTCCGATCCTGGACGCGATCGCGCGGCAGGGTCGGATTCGCTTCGTGCCGGCCCGTGGCGAAGCGGGCGCGTTGAACATGGCCGATGGCTACGCGCGTGTATCGGGGAAACTCGGAGTCGCGATTACCAACACCGGGACGGGCGCAGGCAACGCAGCCGGGGCCCAGATCGAAGCCGTGTCGGCTGGATCAGCTGTGCTTCACGTCACGACAAGTGTCGAGCGTGCCTACATCGACCGAGATCGCAGCGCGATCCACGATGCCCCCGGGCAAGAGGATATGCTGAAGGCGATTTCGAAGCGGTACTATCGAGTCTGGGACGCTCGCGGAGCCTTGGGGATACTTTCCGACGCCGCGTCCTGCGCTTTGACCCCGCCTTTCGGGCCGGTGACCATCGATGTTCCGGTCGATGTGCAGAAGCAAGTCGTGGAAGGCCAGCAGGAGATGCCGGCTTGCTCGCCTGTGCGCCTCGCTCCCGCCGCCGCCTCCATAGATAAAGTGGTTGAACTTATCGCTCGCGCGAAGCGACCGATGCTCTGGCTCGGAGGGGGGGCTCGCGGCGCATCTGGCTCCGCTACCGAGCTGGTCCACCGCGGCTTTTGCGCGGTGACCAGCATTGCCGGTCGCGGCATCGTGCCCGAGGGTCATCATGGCTCTTTAGGGGCCTTCCAGAACGCTCCCGAAGCCCTTGAGATCTTCGCCAGTTGCGACCTCATCATCGTCGCTGGATCTCGGCTGCGCGGGATCGAGACGTTCAACAATCAAACACCGTTGCCGCACCCCCTGATCCAGATCGACGTCGATGCGTCTCAGGCAGGCCGCAACTATCCCGTCGACCTGTTCGTGCGTAGCGACAGCGCTTTGGCGCTCGCTGCTATCGTGGAGAAGCTTCCGCAGGCGCTCGATGTGGATCCTTACTTCATACATGAGGTTGCCGCCGCGAGGGCGCGCGCCGAAGGTCGGCTCAACTGGCAACTCGGACCCTACAAAATCGTCGCTGAAGCGATGCTGCAACGGATCGGGCCGGGCTTGCATCCCTTTGTTCGGGACGTCACCATTGCCAATGCAACGTTCGGTAGCCGCTTCGTGACGGTCGGCGCGCCGAGGCTGAACGTCCATTCCGCAGGTGGCGGTATAGGACAAGGCATATCGATGGCGATTGGCGCTTCCTTCGCCGCACGCGCGAAGACCGTCGCGCTGTTGGGGGATGGCGGGGCCATGCTCTCGATCGGAGAGTTGATGACCGCGGCGCAGGAACGTTGCGAGATCGTTTTCGTGCTGATGAACGACGGCGGCTATGGCATCATCCGCAACATACAAGATCGACAATATGCCGGCCGCCAGAACTTCGCTTCCCTGGCGACCCCCCACTTCGGGAAGCTTTGCGAAGCTTTCGGCTTGGCATATTCGCGCGTTGCTGATGTTTGGGACTTTTCTCAAGCCTTCGACGCCGCTCTGGCCGCAACCGGGCCCGTGCTCATCGAGGTCGACATGGCGGAGGCGGGTGCCTACGCTGAGCCATTCGCTGGATCGACGCCCCTGCCAGCGAAGCCTTGAAGACGCCATGAGCAGCGACACACCACGTTCTGAACGGATTTCACGGGAGAATCCCGAGCCGCCAGAAATGAGGTCATGATCCTAACCATTGCTGTGGCCGCCGATCCAGCCCGGCTCGCGACATAATTGGAGGCTGGCTGCTCGCTCAAGTGGGCTGAGCTGCTGGAACCATGGCCGCATGCCTCGCGCGGGGTCGTTGCGCGACCGTGGCCATCGATAGGATTGTCTTTCACCGGTCAGTGAAGGCTGGCGGTGATGCTCATCTACGCCGAAGTTGTCGGAGTGGACCGTATCTTCGTGCACCTGGGGTGTCGTCATGGCGGCGTTGTAGAGACGGCGAAGACAGCTGCAAGGTGACGAGAACGGTGTTCACCTTCGTCGCGCTCGATGCAAATGGCTGTCCATGCGCCTTATAGGAGGACGTCGATACGCGCGTTAAAATGACAGCGAACCTCGAATTCCGCCTGATGACTGCGCTGTCAGATGAGAGATCAGGACGTTGCGTGCAGCCTATCTTTGACGGTCTCGATCCATATCCTTGCGGCATCTTCGGCGAGATCAGAGCCTGAAGCGTCATGGACGTGTCGGCTTACGAGCGCTTGCGCGCCAGCCGTGATCATCGCGTCCTCGATCAGCTTGCTCCCTAGACCGAATGTGTCCTGGTATTGGCTATCCCCCAATCCGAAGATTGCAAACCTTACGCCGCTTAGATCGGTGCTGCCATCCAGCAAGGAGTGGAAGGTTTTGGCGGTACCCGGCAGTTCGCCATCGCCGTAGGTCGAGCACACGATCAAATAGGCCGTACCCGCATCGAGGTCGGACGGCGTGATGTCGGCCAGACTCGCATGACCCACGCCATCCCGCGCGTCGAACCAGCCGGACATCTCTTCGGCCAGCATCTCGGCGTTGCCGGTCTCGGTTCCGTGGAGAATGAGCACGTTCATGGGTTCGGTCCTGATCTCGATGCATCGCTTCCATCGACGCCGGACACCGCGAAGAAGTCGAGCCTATTCGGAAGTTTCAGCGCGACCCGGCCTTCGGCGGCGAGCGCGCGTTCCTTTTCGAAGACCCGCAGGCAGCTCCGCCAGTCGAACCAGCTCGTGCCATTGGCGGACAAGCGTCGCACCAACCCAGCGCGACCCGGCTTGGACCCGTCGGCGGGGGCGGCGGTGCCGGACAGCGCTTCGGACGCCATACGTGCGACCTCCTTGCCTTCCAGTCTCGCCGTCGGGATCGTACCGCGTGGACCGTGGCGATACCAGCCGACCCGATAGAGCCCGGCCTCGATCTCCATGTGGTCGCCGAGGTTTCGCGGCAACGCGCCCGTCGCGGCGCTTTGGAAGCCGATCGCCGTCACCGCCATCTGAGCGGGAAGCGTGATCGGCCCCGCCGGCGCCGTGCACTCGAGGGAACCCAGCCGGCTTTCACCCGCGAAGGCGACCGGGACCGTTTCGAAGCGGAAGCACAGGTGCCGCGACCCGTCCCGCTGCTGTGCCAATGACAGCAGGGTCCCGAGCACGCCGCTGTCGCCGTCGGCGTCCTCGGTCCGCACGCCCTCGACGGAAATCGACAGATCGGCCAAGCGGCCGAACTCCTTCAGGAGCACGCTGTCGAAGCGGACCTCGCGGGCGCTTCCCCGCGCGAGGATGGTGACGTTCTCGACGCCCGCGGCCGCGATCAGCGCCGCCTTTCGGGGACTGAAGTCGGAGCCGTCGAATTCCGCCCCGCGCTTCAATAGCATCCGGGCGACGTCGAGCGCGACGTTGCCCGCGCCCACCACGACCGCGCAAGGGCCGGCGAGTTCCGGGTCGCCCTCGTCGGGGTGGTCGTTGAGCCAGCGCGTGAGGCGACCGGAGGCGACGACGCCGGCGAGGTCCTCCCCCGGGATCCCGAGCCGGCGATCGCCGGACAGTCCGGCCGCCAGCACCACGATGTCGTAATCGGCGCGCAGGTCGGACAGCGCGATCGTGCGGCCGATCTCCACCGCGCCGAAGAAGCCGACGCCGTCCCGCTCGAAGAGCCTTTCCAGCTGCCGGATCGTCGCCTTCGTGCCCTGATGATCGGCGGCGACGCCGTACCGGAGGAGACCGAACGGGACCGGCAACGCTTCGATGACGTCGATCGACGCGCCTGGCGCCGCGCGGAGCAGCGCCTGCGCAGAGAACAGGCCTGAGGGACCCGCCCCCACGATCGCGATGCTGGGACTACGGTTCATGGCCGACCCTCCCCGAGACGGGCCCAAGGCAACGGTTGTTCGCTGGTGTCCATGTACCAGGACTTCTGGTTCCCGCAGGCGCCGGCGAACTCCCTGTTCAGCGACATGTCGCCGGGAAAGCGCGAAGCGATTGGCGCTCCCCCGCCCACGCGCCACTCGCCTCCGACGAGCAACCGGCCGTCGGGAAGGTCTTGCATCCCCACACTCATGAGGCGGGTCCCTTTTCCTTGCCCGGTCGCAGGCTTGCCACGTCGTCTCGAAACCTCGGTGCCGCGTTTCTTGATTTCAGATGGCGTGGGAATGCCCTCCCGAGACTTCGAGGCTCGCACCGGTGATGTAGCTGGCGGCCGGCGAGCCCAGGAAGAGGATGGCGGCGGCGGCTTCCTCCGCGCGCCCCAGCCTCCCAAGCGGGACTCCACGATCCCGGGCCAGCGTCGCGAACCATTGCTCGCGGGTGGTGTGTTGGTCCGGCCGGGCGGCGAAGCGCCGGTCCCACTGCCCGGACTCGATCATGCCGATCAGCACGGAATTGACCCGCACGTGCGGCGCTAACTCGCGGCTGAGCGACTTGGCCAAGTTCTGCACGGCCGCGCGCGCCGCCGAGGTGCAGACCATGTGGGGCACGGGCTCGATCGCGATCAACGAGTTCACGATGGTTAAAGCGCCGGCGGCGCTCGCCCTGAGGAGCGGCAAGAAGGCGCGGAGCGGCCTCACTTGGCTCATCAGCTTGAGGTCCAGCTCCTGGTGCCAGGCGTCGTCCGTGGTGTCGGCGAACGTCGAGGTTCTGCCCTGGCCCGCGTTGTTGACGAGCAAGTCCACGACACCGCGCCAACGTCCCACCGTCGCGGCGAAGCCTTCCACGGCCGCCCCGTCCAGCACGTCGCATCTCACCCCCATCAGGCGGTCCTCGCCGGCGCCTTTTGTCCCGAGCTTGTCGAGCGCTTCGGATAGGCGGCCCGCGTCGCGGCCGCACAGCGCCACGGAGGCGCCCTGACTCAGCGCGAGTTCGGCGACGGCCAAGCCGATTCCAGACGTGCCCCCCGTGACGACGACCGTTTTGTCCCGCAACCCGGTCGACATCGGTCAGCGCCCCGCTTTCCAAGGAGCCTCGGGTCGGCCGGCCAAGGCTAGGCGGGCGGCAGGCGAGGGCGAGCCGGCCATCGACCAGATGTCGATGAGGGTACCGTGATCGCCGCCGGCGGCGACCGGCGGTGCGCCGGCCGATTGGTCGCGATCCATGTCCGACACGTATTCGAGGACGAAGCCGGAAGGGGATACGAAATATGCGAAAGTATTCATGCCGGCCGACTGGCGGCCCGGGCCCCACAAGGGCGGGTGCCCGCCGACCTTCATTCGGCCGATCCCGCGCATCAGGCTGTCGATGCTCGGCACTTCAAAGGCGACGGACCGCGTGGACGGATACTGCGATTGCACCAGTACGACCGTGTGATGCTGGTCGCAGCACCGGAGGTAAACGGCCTCGGTTCCAATCCGGTCGGTGACGCTGAAGCCTAAACCCTCGATGAAGAAGTTTGCGGTTCTGTCCAAGCACTCCGTGTTGAACGCGACGTGACTCAAACCTCGCGGACGTCCGGGAAGGTCTCCATGATTGGACCGTACCGCATCTCCAGCGGTGATGAAGAGATGCCGACCTTCCGGGTCTGTGACGTCGAAACCGACACCTCCGCCGGGGTACTCGCTATCGCGGATTTCGCCGGGTTCGGCATTGACGGCCAGAAGCCTTCGCCTGAGGCTCTCCAAGGCGCCGACATCGGGAACGCCGAAGACGGCCGCCTCCAATCGAAACTCTCGACCTTCGACGAGCCCGTAGCAGAAGGCCTCCCGGCCGCTACCTTGGAACAGTAGCCGATCGCTCTCGCCCTGTTGCAAAAGCTGCAGGCCGAAGCAGTCTTCGTAAAAGTCGGCCTGTGTGATTGCCTGCGGAGCTCGCATCAAGACGGCACGGAGGCGCATGATGGCACCGGCAGCTGTCGATGAACTCATAAAGTTCCAATATGAACATTAAGTTCGTTAATTGGTATGCATTTGAGGTTCTTCTGTCAAGCGATCTTGGTAACCCTCACCCCCGCGCAAGCGCGGCTTCCTCCGTGACGTCCTGGCGGCGTCCGACCCACCCCATACGCCGAGAAATCTCATCGGCTCCGCGCAGGACTTCGCGTTCGATGGTTTCTCGCCGATCGGCTCCCGCGAAGGAAGAGGCCTGTCCGCTGACGTTGAGCGCGGCTACGACCGATCCGCTGGCATCGAAGATCGCGCTCGCCACGGAGACGATTGAAGGCTCGAAGTAGCCATCGGACCACGCCAATCCCGTTTGGCGATCCATTTGGAGCTGGCGCTGCAGGTCAGCGAGCGTCGTCGGAGTGTGGGTGGTTGCGGCGTCCATCGAACTGTCGCGGTAGAGTTGGATGATCCGCTCGGGAGGGAGATGGGCGAGAATGATCCGGCCGAGCACGGTGGCATGGGCGGGAAGGCGGCTCCCAACACGGATGTTGCTGGCGAACGCGTGGTTGGGCGTCCGCCGCACGACATAAATGACCTCTCTCTCCTCGAGTACTCCAAGATGCGCTGAAAGGCCGAGCGTTTCGGTAAGGCGCGATGCGATCGGCACGGCCAATTGCACGAGGTCTTCGGAAAAGAACGCCTGGGCCGCGAGGCCGATCAGACCGAGGCCGATTCGCCATCCCCGCCCTTCGCCCTGGTATTCGATGAACTGCTCCGATTCGAGCGTATGCAGCAGGCGCAGCAGGGTCGTCCGGTTGATTTTCAGCTCTCGTGCGGTCCTCGCCACGTTGGCGACGGTTCCCCCTTCGGCGACGTGTCGGAGCAAGTGCATGGCGCGTAGGATCGGCGGCGAGAGGTAATCCGTCTCCGACTCGGTGTCACTCACGTAACTACATCCTCCATGAGCTCGCGAATGATCGCGGCTGCCTCAGTTGGCGCCTCTTGCGGCAGCGCGTGCCCCGTCGAGGCGAGCCGACGCAGCCCGAGGCTGCGCGCGAGTGCCAATGAGATCGTCGCCGCGCCATCCGGTGGCGTGACCACATCGTTCTCGCCGACGGCGACGATTGCCGGCACGTCTATGTTCCGAGCATCGGCCACGAGATCACCCGCACCAAGCGCCCACACCGCGCGAGTATACCCTGCCAATTGCACGGCGGCCATCGCGCGCGTCACGGCGGCGAGCGTCTCCGCCTTTCGTTCGGGCTCGTGGACCAGCCTCGGCGCCCGCAGCTGCGCGAAGCGCTCGGCTCCCATTTCCCGCAAGTCGTCGATGCGCGAGTGGACCTTCTCGGGCAAGGGGGAGCCGGGAGGCACTGCGTAGCCGGAGGCGGGAGAAAGCAGGCACAATCCGACGACGAGGTCCGGGCGCTCCCGCGTCAGCCGGGCCGCGAAAAGGGCCCCCAGCGAGTGACCGACGATCACGCTCGGGCCAAGCCCGAGGGCTTCCATCATTGCGACCAGCGAAGCGGCATAGTCGGACGGGTTCGGACGAGGCACCACCAGGTTCTGCGATGCACCGTACCCCGGCGCATTCCAAGCCACGACGTCCTGTTCGCCTCCGATGGCGTCGATGCAGCGCTTCCAACTGCTCGCGTTGCTCCCGATGCCATGGAGCAGAACAACGCTTGGCCGCTTCGCCGAAGCGTTCGCGACAGACGTTCGGCGCAGGTACTCGATGCCGCAGACGATCCCAGACTTCATGTCATCACCCCAGCTCGACGTCGCGGCGGAAGGCGTCTCGCACGGGTGCGAGCCCCCAGCCATCGTAAGATGGCGCGCCGCTTGCAAACGTTTGTAGGCTCTTTCATTATTGAACTAGAAGTTCAATAATGAACCATGGAGGATGTTGCGATGAGGACGCCGGGAGTGGATCACCTCCGGGGAGTCGTGCTGACGGCACCAGACCTTGCCGCAAGCGTGAGATTTTACGAGCAAGCTTGGGGACTTCTGTGCCTGGAGGAACGGACCGATCACGCCGTCTTCCGAGCGTTGGGCCCCGAGTACCAGGCGCTTCGGCTCGAGGCAGCCGCGAAGCCGAGGTTGGCGCGTATCGATCTGGCAGTTCGCAGCGTGCGCGACCTCGACGATCTTCACGTGAGCCTCACCGCCAAGCAGGTATGTATTGTCACGCCTCCTTCGCGCTTGCGGGAGGCCGGAGGTGGATACGGCATGGAAGTCCTCGATCACGAGGGACGTCTCGTCCGCATCTCGGCCGATCTCGCCGAACACGCCCCGATCCACGATGACTCTCGCCCGATCAGGATCTCGCACATCGTGCTAAATTCTCCGGATCTAGAAGCCTGCCGCTTCTTCTATTCGGACGCGTTCGGCTTTGTCCTCAGCGATAAATCCGCCGACCAGATGGTCTTTTTACGATGCGGCACGACGCATTATGACATCGCATTCAACCAAGCCGAAACGATCTCGCTGAACCATATTTCCTACGAGCTGCATTACTACGGCGGCGTCTACAAGGCTGTCGAGCGCGTCACCGAAGCCGGCGTTCCGGTCAGCTGGGGTATCGGCTGTCACGGAGTAAACGGCAGCATGTTCTCATATTTCATCGATCCGAGCGGCTTCGTCATCGAGTATTCTTGCCAAATGAGACCTTTCGATCCCGTAGCTCATGTTCCGACGACTTGGGAGCGAACCTCGATCAATATGGATGCTTGGGGAACCGCCAGGCCGCCGGCGCAGGATTTCCTGGATGCGATGGCCGGCCTACCGCAAAGGCTGAATGATTGATGGATCTGCACCTCGCCGACAAGGTCGTGGTCGTGACCGGAGGAACGTCCGGCATCGGCCTGGCCACAGCCAAGCTCCTTGTGTCCGAGGGCGCGCGCGTCGCCATCTGCGGGCGCGATGCCGATCGCCTGTCTGCGGCCGTCGCGACGGTGGACGGCGGCGACCGCCTGCTCGCCGCGCAATGCGACGTGCTCAGTGCCGACGCGGTCAAGGCGCTGCGGGACCGAACGCTGGAGCGGTTCGGCCAGGTCGACGCGCTGGTCTGCAATGCCGGCGAGGCAAGGGTCGGCGACTTCTTCACCAACACCGAACAGGACTGGATGGACGAGCTGCGGCTCAAGTTCTTCAGCTACATAAACCCAGTGCGCGGCTTCCACGACGACCTCAAACGATCAGGACAGGGGTCCATCGTTTGCGTCAACTCCACGGTCAGCCTGCAACCCGAGCCGCACCTGATGACGAGCGCCGCGGCGCGGGGGGGCGTTCTCAACCTCGCGAAGTCGTTCGCCGGCGCCTTTGCCCCGTTTATCAGGGTCAACAGCGTGCAGCTCGGCTGCATTTCCAGCGGTCAATGGCACCGACGCCACGCCCGCCAAGCCGCGGAAGGCCAGAGCTACGAAGACTGGCTCAAGCAGGAGGCGGCCAAGCGCGAGATACCCCTTGGCCGCTTCGGCACGGCCGAGGAAGCGGCTGACTGCATCGCCTTCCTGGTGTCGCCCCGCTCAAGCTACGTGACCGGCGCTCGATTGGAAGTCTCGGGAGGGATCATCAAGCATGTCTGAGACCGTGACCGGCGGGGAAGCGGTCGCGCGGGTCCTTGAGGCGCTGGGGGTGACAACCGTTTTCGGCGTCATAAGCATCCACAACGTACCCATCCTCGACGCCATCCACCGGCGCGGCTCCATCCGCTTCGTGCCCGCGCGCAGCGAATCGGGTGCCACCAACATGGCGGACGGCTTCGCAAGAGTGCGCGACGCGCTGGGCGTGGTGATCACGAGCACGGGACCGGGCGCCGGCAACGGCTGCGGCGCGATGACGGAAGCTCTCTCGGCCGGCTCGCCGGTGCTGCACCTGACGGGACAGATCGACAGCCCCGACCTCGACCGGGGAAAGGCCATGAACCACGAGACCGCCGATCAGCTCTCGATGCTGCGCGCGGTGTCGAAGGCGGCGTTCCGCGTCCGGCACGTCCAGGAGATCGAGCGCATCGTGGCGCAAGCGGCGACGATCGCCCTGACGGACCCGCGCGGCCCGGTCAGCGTGGAGCTCCCGATCGACCTCCAAAAGGCGCAGGTCGCGACATCGCCCCGGCGGATGCCGCGCGCGGCCGAACCGGCCTTCGACGCCGAAGGGGTGAAGGACCTTGCGCGCGCTCTCGCGGGCTCGCGACGTCCACTGCTCTGGGTCGGGGGCGGCGCGCGTCGCGCGGGTGCCGAGATCGCGGCGCTGCTCGGGCGCGGGGTCCGGGCGGTGTCGAGTGTTCACGGGCGCGGCACCATCGCCGACGACGACGAAGGCTCGCTGGGCGCGCTCGCCAACTCGGCGGCGACGGAAGCCTTCTATCCCTCGTGCGACCTCATGATCGTCGTCGGCTCCAAGTTGCGGGGCAACGAAACGCGGTCGCACGGGATCGCGCTGCCCCGGCCGCTCGCGGTGGTCGATGTCGACCTCGCCGCCTGGAACCGCAACTACGCGACCGACCTGTTCGTGCACGGCGACGCGAAGGCGGTGATCGGCGCGCTGCTGCAGCAGCTTCCGGCGGACTGGCGCGCCGAGCCGGGCTTCAACGTCGACTTCGCTCGCATGAAGCGCGAGGCCGTCGGTGAGATGCGGGCGGCGATCGGCCCCTACGCCGACATGTCCGACGCGCTCCGGCGGGCGATGCCGCGCGACGCCGTCTTCGTCCGGGACGTCACCATCTCGGCCAACACCTGGGGAAACCGGCTGCTGCCGATGTACGCGCCGGGCGACAGCGTGAGCGCACTCGGCGGAGGAATCGGGCAGGGTTTGCAGCAGGCGATCGGTGCCGCGATCGCCGCCGACGGCCGTAAAACGGTCGTGCTGTGCGGCGACGGCGGCTTGGCGGTGAACATCGGCGAACTGATGACGGCCGTCCAGGAGCGCGTGGATCTGCTGGTCGTCGTCATGAACGACGGCGGCTACGGCGTGCTCCGCAACATCACGCGCGCCGCCTACGCGGGACGCACCTTCTTCTCCGACCTGTTCTTGCCCGACCTCCAGGATCTCGGCCGCCTGCTGAAGATGCGGACTTGGCGGGTCGCGGACCTGGCAGGCTTCGAGGCGGTGATCGGCGAGGCTGTCGGCGCCGACGGACCGCGCCTGCTTGAGGTCGACATGAAGAGCTTCGGTGACTTCCCCGTGCCTTTCGCCGGACCGAGGTCGGGCTGATGGACGAAGCAAGCAACGCCGGCCCCGCGACGGATGCCTCCGAACACATCCGCGAAAGGCTGCAACGGATCGGCACCGCCGACGCGGCCGACTTCCTGTCGCTGTTGGGCGTGCGCCAGGCCGCCATGCTCGACATCGTCGCGATGGGGGGCTCGCGGGTCGGGACCTGCGTGGGGCGCGCGCGGACGCTCCGCCTCCTTCCCTACCGCGAGGATCGGCAGGCGAACGTCGCGCGCCGGGTCAACCGCGACCTTTACGACAGCCTGCGCCCGGGCGACGCGCTCGTCGTGGACGCGATGGGGACGAACCGGGCCGCAGCGCTCGGAGACATGATGTTCGCTCGCTTCGAGGCCCTAGCCGTCGCGGCCGTCGTGGTGGACGGCTCGGTGAGGGACTTGGCGACCCTCAGGAGCGGTCGCGTCCCCGTTTTCGCTAGGTCGAGCCATCCGGCGTCCTTCACCGGCCGCCTGATCCCCGACGAGGCGGACTGCGCGGTTCAATGCGGTGGCGTCCTCGTGATCCCCGGCGATTGGGTGCTCGCCGACGCCGACGGCGTCATCATCGTCCCCGACGCCCTCGCCATTGGCGTGGCCGACCTCGCCGAGGCCAAGCGGCCGAAGGACGCCTTCAGTACGGCCCTTCTCAAGGCAGGGTTTCCCCTCGACCACGCTTATCCCCTCCCTGCCAGCATGTCCGGTGCGCTCGCCGAGTTCCTCGCCGACGGCCGCCTGCCTAAGCGTCCGGACGGCTTCGGCTTGGACGATAATCCCGCCGCCTCGAAAGCCGACGACGGGGGGCGCGGATGAGCCTGGGCGTCATGGAGATTCGGCGCGAAAACATCGCCTTTTGCTGTCGTGACTCGATATCGCGCCGACTTGCCAGCGCTTGGCATCCGGCGTTCCGCGGCTTGCTTGCCGCCCGGCACTTGATGGCAGGGTGGCTTCACACCGGGATGGGGCCGTCGCCGAACCTCCTGGTGAGGGCGGTCGCCCAAGCCTTTCAACGCGTCTCCCAAACTCAGGATTTTCTCAACCGCGCCGCCCTGGAGGGCAGGTGAGCTTTCTAAAGTGTCGATGACGAGAAACGCGCCTCGTCGCCGCCGACCGCAAGACTGACGGGCTTCAAGTCCCGTTGGGTTCATCATCGTGAGAAGTGTCTGAACAATTTGTTCAAATGAGACCGGGAGGATCGATTGGCTTTGCAACGTTTGGGCTTGATCGGAGCGGGCGCGATGGCGCGCACTGTGCTCGAAGCGCTGGCTTCCGAGAAGGATGGCTTGCTCGAGCACCTGTCTCTTCTCGTTCTGGCCGAGTTCGTCAGAGATGGTGAGGCACTTGCCGCGACGCTGGGCCGTGCAGTTGCGGAACGTGTCGAGGTTCATACCGATCGGGACACCTTCCTGGGTGGTCGACCGGATCTCGTCGTTGAGTGCGCCGGTCACGCCGCCGTGCGCCAACATTGCGCTTCGATTCTTGCGGCCGGTATCGATTTCCTCGCCGTCTCGACCGGAGCCCTGGCAGACGAGCATCTGCGCAAGGAGGTCAGCGCCGCCGCGCTGGGCGGCGGTTCGCGGCTGGTCGTCTCGACCGGTGCCATAGGCGGCATCGACATCCTCTCAGCGGCTCGGCTCTCTGGTTTCGATGAAGTCGTCTACACCGGACGCAAGCCGCCCGGTGCGTGGCGCGGAACCAAAGCAGAAGACATGCTGGACCTGACTTCGATCGGTCAGGCCGTCACGTTCTTTGAGGACAACGCGCGTCGGGCCGCTCTGGAGTTCCCTCAAAATGCCAACGTCGCCGCCACTGTGGCGCTGGCCTGCGGCAGCTTCGAGCGTACAACGGTACGACTGGTGGCTGATCCGTGCATCGAGCGCAATGTTCACGAACTCGCGGTCCGTTCGGCCTGCACGGATTACGTTATCCGCCTGGAGGGACGTCCTTCACCGACCAATCCCAAGACCTCACTCACCGCAGGCTTCAGCTTGGCTCGAGAGATCATCCAGAGGCGCTCCTATATCACGTTCTGATCCCGCCAGCATGTAGAAGCTTCGCCGTCGAAACCACATTCGTGGTGCTTTCCCAGAGATGTTTGGCCTCAGGGTTTAATGGCGCAATCTCCTTGCCGGAGATGCACCGCGAGCTGGGTTATCCACAGCGCGCAAACCGCAGCAGTGAGATGTTTCCTCTAAAGGTAGGCGCTGGTTGCACATCATCCGGCGTCTATCGGAAAGACTGGTAAGCATTTCACGACGCGGTCTGACCCGAGCAACTTGCGCTTTCCATGCCTCTCTCTTCGTGATCGGCACGCGCACGCCCACCCGCGAAAATGTTGCCGTCTTGTCACGCGATATGCCTCTATATGACTGATCTATCGAGAATAATGATTTTTGCCTAAAATATAGGCATTTTTGCGCAAAATTGTCATGATCGGCGCCAGTTCGTCCAACTGTTCTTAAATGAACACTTGTTTGGTATTGAGAACACTTTTTTAATGTCTCGGTCGGCGATGGTTAAACCTTTCCAGCGAGACACTTGAACGTTTTCAATTGAAGAAGTTCGGCTTGAACTTACGTTCAGACCTGCTTCGCTGTTTGATGTCGTCTGGGCTTTGTCAGGTAAGTCATAGTAAGTGTCTGCGAGATCGACCTCGTGGAACAGGTGGTTCGGGGGAAGTCATGAAGGGCTACTTGGGTTTCAAAGAGCGGTCATCACTCATGCAGCCATCAAGAGGCAAACGAGCCTCGAAGACATTCCGCAACATTCTATATTCGGCGGCCGCGCTGATCTCGATTGATTTCGCCTCGACGCAAGCCTGGGCTGTAGAGGGTGGTATCTTCGGCGGCCCCATCGGTGGCACCGACATACGGTCGGCCTATCTGCCCCCGACGCCCGGCATCTACGCGGCGCTGGTCGGCATCGGTGGCAACTCGCCCGCCTTTCTCGATCAGAACGGCAACTTTTCGAAGACGAGCAATCCCGCGTACTTTACCGCGATCGGCGAAGGCGGCGGCCTGCTTTACGTCTATCCTTTCAAGCCGCTCGGCTTCACCGTCGCTTCGTCCTTCCAGCTCGTCTATGCCGAAGAATGGCAAGGGCTCCAGGCTGGCCCTAGGCATCTTTCCGGCAGGGCCGACGGTTTTCTCGACAGCTTCGGCGACCTTTTCTTCGCGAGCCGCTATCTAGGCCTGTTCGGAGCCAAGCCCGGACCCAACGAAAAGCTGCGGTATGGACTGACCTTCGCTTTCGGTCTGGGCGCGGAGTTCCCGATTGGCGAGTACACTTTCGGTGCTTTTCCAACCACCGGGAAGAACGCCTTCATTGCCATCCCGTCCGCTGCCTTCACCTATCTGACCGGCCCCAACGTCGCCTTGCCTGGGGCCGATGGAACTGAAATCAGCACCCGCATCTTCTTCGATGCCGTCGCTCGTAATCCCGCCAGCGGTGTGCAGAGCGGCAACATCTTCGACATCGACTTCGCCGCCACGGAGCGCTATGGAAAACTCCAAGGTGGCGTGGCCGGCGCCTACGCACAACAGCCCAACAGCGACATAACCGCCGCCGGTCTGCAGCAGACACCCAACGGAAACAAGTTCTCTCGCATCTCCGTTGGTCCTGTTTTGGCCTACGACTCCGAGGAGTTTAAAACGACCTTCAAATTGAAGGGTCTTTTCACCGCGACGGCAACAAACAGTTACCGCCAGGTTAACGTCATCCTGTCCGCCGCCTTCAAGCTCTATTAGCGACATCCTTACTCGAAAGGTATCCCATGAAGAAGATTATCGTTCTTTTTCTGCTGACCGGCACTTCAGCTCTGTCGACCCATAGTTCAGCACAGGTCAGCGGGCCGGCGGCGACCGGTGCAGCGGGTTCACAATTCACCGATTCTCCGGCGAGCAGCCCCGCTGCCGGTCCTTTAAAGGAACATAGCCAGCCCACCGCTCCTTCGACCGGAGCCGAAACAGCACCGCGCGATGCCAGAGAGCGCTCCCCTGGAAAGCGCTCGGATTAGCTCGCTAGTCACGAGCTTCGACGCTTGCTCCAACTTCGAGAGACCCAAATGAAAACCATGACTGCATTCCTGCTCGCCTCGGTTTTCACCGCGGCATCGAACGCAACCTTCGCCGCCGATCTGCCGTCTAGACGGGTCTCTCCATCACCCTCACCAGCGCCGGTCACTTCCTGGGCGGGCTTCTACGCTGGCGCGCAGGCGGGATACGAGGTGGCGCAGATCTCCTATTCGGTTTCGACGATAAACGGGACGAGCAGCCTGCTGCCTCGTCCCAATGGCATCGTCGGCGGACTGCACGTCGGCTACAACTTCGAGGTGCCAAGCTTCTATACGTCCGAGTTCGCCACGAAGACGGTGTTCGGCCTGGAAGGAGAACTCAATGGGTCCGACTATCGCGCTCGCGCTTTCTCGCCGATCGCGCTTGCGAACGTCCGCAGCGACGCTGAACTGCAAGGATCCGTGCGCGGCAGGTTGGGTATTTCGTTCGATCAGCTTCTTTTATACGTGACAGGGGGTGTGGCGATCGGACAGTTCGTGGACGGCGTGACGACCGTCGTACCTCCCATCACTCAATATGTCTCCAAACAAACCAAGGTGGGCTACACCGTCGGGGCTGGCGGAGAGTACGCGTTCACCGACCATGTGTCCGCTCGCATCGAGTACCGTTTCACCGACTACGGCAGGGTGAGCGACGGTGTGGGCACGAACGCCCTCACCCATCGCGAAGAACCAAATCTAATCATCGGCGGGTTCAGTTATCGATTTGCAACCACGCCAGCACCTGTTGTCGCGCGATACTGACCGATCGCGTATTCGTTTGCTGGCCGATCTAGAGCGCGTTATGGACCTTCGGTAAGCAGCATCCCAAGTTCTTGGGATGGACATTTGCCGCAAGCCCTATTCATCCGACGTGTCTGACGAGGAATCTGCGCTGGTTGCGCCGTACTTGGCGCTGCTGCCGGAGGATGCCGGGCAGCGCGACCACAGCCTCTGCGAAGTGTTCAACGGCCTGCGTTACGTGATCCGCAGCGGCTGTGCGTGGCGTTTGATGCCCCACGACCTGCCGCCCTGGGCGGCGGTGTACCAGCAGACGCAGCGCTGGTTGGCTGCGGGCTGCTTCGAGCATCTCGCCGACGACCTGCGCGCCGTGCTGCGGCTGGCGGCGGGGCGCAAGCCTGAGCCAAGCGCCGCGGTGCTGGACAGCCGCACGCTGCGCTTCTCGCCCGAAAGCGGGCAGCGCGCCGGCTATGACGGCGGCAAGCGCAAAAAGGGCAGCAAGCTGCACATGGCGGTGGACACCTTGGGTCACCTCATCGCCCTGCACGTCACCCCGGCCAGCATCGATGACCGAGCCGAGGTCGACCGTCTGGCCAGGACAGTGCAGGCGGCCACCGGCGATAGCGTCGAACTGG
>CALMRL010000278.1 GCA_937873345.1 uncultured Beijerinckiaceae bacterium
CTCCTCGCCGAGGGCGCGCTGGCGCTTCGCCCGATCCCGCCCAAGCCGCTCGTCCCGGCCGACCCCGCCCATGCCTCGCCGACCCTCAACCCCGACCAGGCCGAGGCCGCCCGTACCCTGGTCGAGACGGTGGCCGGACAGCAGGGCGGCGTCACCCTGCTCGAGGGCGTCACCGGCTCGGGCAAGACGGAGGTGTACTTCGAGGCTGTCGCCGAGGCGCTGCGCCGGGGCCGGCAGGCGCTGATCCTGCTGCCCGAGATCGCCCTCACCTCCGCCTTCCTCGACCGCTTCGTCGCGCGCTTCGGCGCGGCTCCGGTGGAATGGCATTCCGCCGTGGCGCCGCGCCGCCGCGCGCTCTCCTGGCACGCGGTCGCCTCCGGCGAGGCGAGGGTGGTGGTCGGCGCCCGCTCGGCGCTGTTCCTGCCGTTCCGCGACCTCGGGCTGGTGGTCGTCGACGAGGAACACGAGACGGCCTACAAGCAGGAGGACGGCGTCTCCTACCACGCCCGCGACATGGCGGTGGTGCGCGGCCGGCTGGAGGGCGCAGCCGTGGTGCTGGCCTCGGCGACGCCGTCGCTGGAAACGCAGACCAACGCCAGGACCGGCCGCTACCGGCACCTGCGCCTCGCCGGCCGCTTCAACGAGCGCGCGCTGCCCGCCTTGGCGGCGATCGACCTGAAGCGCGATCCGCCGCCGCGCGGCCGCTTCATCGCGCCGACGCTGGAACGGGCGATCCGTGAGGCGATCGGGCGTGGCGAGCAGGTGCTGCTGTTCCTCAACCGCCGCGGCTACGCGCCGCTCACGCTTTGTCGTGCCTGCGGGCACCGCTTCGGCTGCCCGAACTGTTCGTCCTGGCTCGTCGAGCATCGCTTCCGCCACGCCCTGCTCTGCCATCACTGCGGCCATTCCGAGCGCCGCCCGGCGACCTGCCCGAGCTGCGAGGCGGCGGGATCGCTGGTCGCTTGCGGTCCGGGCGTCGAGCGGCTGGCGGAGGAGGTCGCCGCGGTCTTCCCCGCCGCCCGCGCGCTGGTGCTGTCCTCCGACCTCGGCGGCGCCGAGCGGCTGCGCGCCGAACTGCAGGCGGTGGCGGACGGCGCGTGCGACATCGTCATCGGCACGCAGCTCGTCGCCAAGGGCCACAACTTTCCCCTGCTGACGCTGGTCGGGGTGATCGATGCCGACATCAGCCTCTCCTCGGGCGACCCGCGCGCGGCGGAGCGCACCTTCCAGCTCCTGCAGCAGGTGACGGGGCGCGCCGGGCGCCATGAGAAGCCGGGCCGGGCGCTGCTGCAAACCTGGCAGCCCGAGCACCCCGTCATCAGGGCGCTGATGTCGGGCGAGGCCGAGCGCTTCTACGCCGAGGAGTCGCGCTCGCGCTCGCGCGCCGGTCTGCCGCCGTTCGGTCGGCTCGCCGCGATCATCGTCTCGGGGCCGGACTTCTCGGCGACGCAGGCCCACGCC
>CALMRL010000279.1 GCA_937873345.1 uncultured Beijerinckiaceae bacterium
TCCCTACTTCGCGGCGCCCTATCCCAAGTCGCTCGATCGCAACAGCTTCACCGCCGCGATGGCCGACGGCCTGTCGCTGGAGGACGGCGCGGCGACGCTGGTCGCCTTCACGGCCGGCGCGGTCGGGCGCGGGCTCGACCTGCTGCCGAGCCGCCCCACCCGGCTGGTCGTCTGCGGCGGCGGGCGGCACAACCCGGCGATGATGGCGATGCTTGCCGGGCGCACCGGCTGCACGGTGGTGCCGGCCGAGGCGGTGGGCTGGCGCGGCGACGCGATCGAGGCGGAGTGCTTCGCCTTCCTGGCCGTGCGCTCGCTCGCCGGCCTGCCGATTTCCTACCCCCTGACCACCGGCGTGCCGGTGCCGATGAGCGGCGGCCGGCTGGCCAGGGCGCCGGGCAGGCCTGTTGAAGCGGGTGGCATCGCGCTGCAATAGCGGGCATGTCGCGTCGCCTTAATCCTTGCTTAACTCTGCCACGGCTTCCTCGGCGGCGGCTCGCGGACCGGCCGCGAGGGAGATGCTGCGATGACGCAAGCCACCGAACAGAAGATCCGCGAGCGCGCCTACGAAATCTGGATGGCGACCGGCTGCGAGAACGGCCTTGCCGACCTGCACTGGCTGTCGGCCGAGCAGGCCGTGATGGATGAGGCGGCCCAGCCCGGCGCCAAGGTTGCGGGCCAGACGAAGAAGACCGCCAGGCCGCGCGCAGCCAAGCCGAAGGGCTTCGCGGCCGCGCTGCCGGCGACGGTGGCCGTGCGCAAGCGCGCCGGGACGGAGAAAGTCGGCCGGGCCTGACCGCCTTCCCCGATCCTTTTGACGCGGGCGGGGCCTCGACCGCCTCCGCCATGTGCCTCTCTGATGTGCCGGCACGTTCCCTGCCTACCCGTTTGCCTGACGCCACGAAGCATGCGACGTGCAGGGCTGCGATCAGGCGTCGGAGACGAGGGTGCCGACCATCCACCGACGCGGCCTTGTGCTCGGAGCGGCGGCCGTGGCCTCCATGGCACCGGGCCGCAGTGGCGCGGCCCCGTCCGACCGCGAGTCCGTCGCCCCCCCGACCCATGACTCAGATACCCATGCTTCCGCGACCCACGATTCCGCGACCCATGATTCCGCGCCGTCGGGACCGATGAACGACACCATCGACCTGTGGCCCGACCGGCCGCCGGGCGGCCCCGGCCCCGCCGGCACGGAGCAGATCACCGGGCCGAACGGCGACGTCACCAACATCGTCGTTCCGCGCATGCTGATGGTGCGGCCGGCGCGGCCGAACGGCGCGGCCGTGCTGATCATCGGCGGCGGCGGCTACCGCCGCATCTCGATCGACAAGGAGAGCGGCACCACCGCGGAGTGGCTGCACAGCTACGGCGTCACCACCTTCGTCCTGTACTACCGCCTGCCCAACGGCGGCTGGCCGCTGCTGGCGCCGTTCCAGGACGCGCAGCGGGCGATGCGGCTGATCCGCCACCGGGCGGAGGAGTTCGGGCTCGACGAGGCGCAGGTCGGCATCATCGGCTATTCCGCCGGCGGCCACCTCGCCGGCATGACGGCGGTGCGCCCCGACGCGCAGCTCTACCCGGCCGTCGACGCCGCCGACGAGCGCTCGGCGCGACCCGACTTCGCCGGGCTGATCTATCCCGTGCTGACGATGATGCCGCCCAACCGCACGCGGCTGTCGTCGCTGACCCTGCTCGGCCCCTCGCCGACGCTGGAGATGTCGGCGGAATGGTCGGTCGACCTCCACGTCACCGACGACGCGCCGACGACCTTCCTGGTCCACGCCACCGACGACCCGATCGCCCCTGTGGAGAACAGCCTCCTGATGTTCTCGGCGCTGCGCAAGGTGCACGTGCCGGTGGAGATGCACGTGTTCCGCTCGGGCGGTCACGGCTTCAACATCGGCCGGCCCGGCGCCGAGGGGCACCAGTGGCCGCACCTGTTCGCCACCTGGGCCGGCTTCTCGAAGAGCGAAGGCAGCGGGTGCTGGATCGACGAGGCCAGGCGCAAGGGGCCGGGCTGACCGGGCCTCGCCGACCAGCCGGGAGACGTCAGGCGCCGTCGATCATCGGCGGGGTCGGCTGCGCGGCGTCGGGCGGAGCGTGGCGCCACTGCGAGAGAGGGCCGTCGACCCAGCGCTCCAGCACGCGCATCTGCTGCTCCGGCAGATCGTCGCCGATGATCTTGAGGAGCGCCTTCGCTCCCTGGACGAAGCCTTCGCGGTAGTCGTGCGCCTTCTCGTCCATCTGCTCCTCGCTCACCGTGACCCGCCCTTCGTTGCCGCGCATCGCCGTCAGCAAGACGGGTGCCGGCCCGAGGCTCCGCCCCGGCGAGGGCGCCGTCGCGCTCCCGAGGAAACCCTGCGGGGAAAGAGGAAACCGCGCGGGGAAGGCAGCTTTGCCGCAGCTGGCGCGTTGCCGGCCCGTCAGGCGCAACGTGGTCCCGGGAAAGCCCGGTTCACGTCCCGCGGCAGCAATCGCCAACGCGCGGGGAAGGCCCGCGCGGGCGCTTGGCGACGACCAGGGTCAAGGACTTTCTCGATGAGCATTTTCGGCACGATCATGTCCAAGGTGTTCGGCGGCGCGCAAGCGGCCACGCCGACAGCCGCCGCCCCCTCGACCAC
>CALMRL010000280.1:0-245 GCA_937873345.1 uncultured Beijerinckiaceae bacterium
GCCGGCGCGGAGCGCGGCGAGCGCCGCTCCGCCCAGCGAGGCCGCGACCGCGAGCGGACGCCCGCCCGACGCTCCATGCCATTCAAGGCTCGGAGTGATGGTGAGCGTGCCAGCGGTCGCGAACGCCCGGCGATTGGCCGCGCTCCGAGCGATCGGCCTGCCGCCGGTGGAGCATCCAGAAGTTCGACCGGACGGGCCGACCGATACGAGGGCGGAGGCCGTTCGTTCGGTGGTCGCGCGGAAGC
>CALMRL010000280.1:255-4941 GCA_937873345.1 uncultured Beijerinckiaceae bacterium
ACGGTGACAAGGGCGGCGCCGTGGCCCGCGGCAAGGCCGGTGGCATGCGCGATGCCCGCGGTCGGCATCCGCAGTCCGGCTCATCCTCCGGCGCCGGCAGGGCCGGCGACCAGCGATCGGGCGGTCAACGCCCAAACAATCAGCGTTCGGGCGAGGCACGCCCGGGCGGCAGTCGTTCGGCGACGAGGCCTGGCGGCGGTGGCCCCGGTGGCAATCGCCCCGGTGGCCGTCCAGCTGGAGGGAAGCCACCGCGCGGCGCTCCCCGCGGGGGCGCACCAAGGGGTGGCGGCTCAAGGGGTGGCGGCCCGGGTGGCAAGCGCTAGGGCATGCGCATCGTCGGCGGCCGGCTCGGCGGACGGTCCCTGCACGGCCCCGGCACCCAACGAGTGCGACCCACCAGCGACCGGCTGCGCGAGAGCCTGTTCAACATCCTGGAGCACGGCTACGGAGGCGTCGGTGGCCGTCGCGTCATCGATCTCTTCGCCGGCACCGGCGCCCTCGCCTTCGAGGCACTGTCGCGCGGTGCCCTCCAGGCTCTGCTCGTCGACGACGGCGCCGATGCCCGCGCCGCGATCCGGGCCAACACCGAGGCGCTGGGACTGGGCGGCGTGACTCGGGTGTTCCGTCGCGACGCCCGCAGGCTCGGGGCGGCGCCTGCGGGCGAGCGCTTCGACCTCGCCTTCCTCGATCCGCCCTACTGCAAGGGGTTGGCCGAACCGGCGCTCGCGGCCCTGCGCGACGGCGGCTGGATCGCCGCGGACGCCCTGGTGGTGGTCGAGGAGGCGAGCGTCGCCCGCTTCGAGGCGCCGGCCGGCTTCGCCGAGGTCGAAAGGCGCACCTTCGGCGACACGGCGCTTGCCTTCCTTCGCGTCGCCAATCCTGCCTGACGGGCGGCCGTCGCGAGCCGGACGCTTCCCCTGCGGCGCGATGGCCCTACAATGCCTGAGGCGAACGGTGCGGCGACACGCATCGTCGCAGTCACGGAGCCGTTTCGCATGGCGCATCCCTCTCTCCATCCCGCCCTTGATGGCGGCCTGCCGCAGGGCTACGGCAGCTTCAACGGCGGCACGCTGTACTGTCGGTGCCCGTCGGACAGGGTTGCCGTGCGGATCACGGGCGACGTCGCGCACAACCACGCCTGCGGCTGCTCCAAGTGCTGGAAGCCGGAGGGCGCCCTGTTCTCGGTGGTCGGCGTCGTGCCGACCGACAAGCTGAGGGTGACGGCTCACGAGGAGAAGCTGCACGTCGTCGACGAGTCGGCGACGATCCAGCGCCACGCCTGCCGGCAGTGCGGCGTCCACATGTACGGCCGCATCAGCAAGGACCATCCGTTCAAGGGCCTCGACTTCGTCCACGTCGAACTATCGGACGTCGGGGGCTGGCAGGCGCCGCAGTTCGCCGCCTTCGTGTCCTCGATCATCGAGCAGGGCTATCGCCCCGAGGGCATGGGGGCCGTGCGCGACCGCTTCAAGGCGCTGGGCCTGTCGAGCTACGACTGCCTGTCGCCGCCGCTGATGGATGCGATCGCCGGCTACACCGCTCAGCATGCGCCCATGGCGCCGGCCTCCTCGCCATCGACGATGGGAGAGGAGGCCGGCGCCGCGAGCAGGCCGGCATCGGGGGAGCCGGCCGCCGCATCCGTGTCGACCCCTGACGGCCCCGCCCGGCCGGTCAGGTCCACCACCACGGCCACGCCGAGCGCGCGACCGCCGATCAACGAGACGGTGACGAAGAAGCCGGGCGGCATCGCCGGCTTCTTCTCCAGGCTGCGCGGTGGCTGATCGATCCGGACCTCGCGGCGCAAGGAAGCAGGCGGCGCTTGACGGCTGCGCGCGAAGTCTTTAGCCACATCCCACGCAAAACGCTCCGCGCGGTTGAGGCGGCCTTCTGTCGAGGGCTGCCCGTCCGCGTTTCGCGTCGAGCATTGATGCCGCAGGGGCCGGGCTCCACCGGACGCGGCTGCTTCCCCGCCCGCCCTCCGGGCGCTGCAATGGAGACGACCCATGGCCCGCATCGCCGGTGTCAATATCCCCACCGCCAAGCGCGTCGTGATCGCGCTGCAGTACATTCACGGCATCGGCGCCTCGAAGGCGCAGGAGATCTGCGAGAAGGTGTCGATCCCCGCCGAGCGCCGCGTGTCCGAGCTGAGCGACAGCGAGGTGCTGCAAATTCGCGAGACGATCGACCGCGACTACATGGTCGAGGGCGACCTGCGCCGCGAGGTGTCGATCAACATCAAGCGGCTGATGGACCTCGGCTGCTACCGCGGCCTGCGCCACCGTCGCCAGCTCCCCGTGCGCGGCCAGCGCACCCACACCAACGCCCGCACCCGCAAGGGCAAGGCCAAGCCGATCGCCGGCAAGAAGAAGTAGGCGGCCGACCAGTCCCGCCGATCCAAGAAGAACCCCGAGCGCCTGGCATCACGGGCGCGCCAGAAGGACGGAAGATCAGATGGCCAAAGAGGCAACCCGCGTCCGTCGCCGCGAACGCAAGAACATCGCGTCGGGCGTCGCCCACGTGAATTCAACGTTCAACAACACGATGATTACCATCTCCGATGCGCAGGGGAACACCATTTCCTGGTCGTCGGCCGGCACGATGGGCTTCAAGGGTTCCCGCAAGTCGACGCCCTATGCCGCGCAGATGGCCGCGGAGGATGCCGCTCGCAAGGCATCCGAGCATGGCATGCGCACGCTGGAGGTCGAGGTGTCCGGCCCCGGCTCGGGTCGCGAATCCGCGCTGCGCGCCCTGCAGGCCGCCGGCTTCATGGTGACGTCCATCCGCGATGTGACGCCGATCCCGCACAACGGCTGCCGTCCGCGCAAGCGCCGCCGCGTCTGATCGCGGCCGACACGAGACCACGAAGGCCAACCGGCAATCCGGCCGGTTCGCCCGTCTGCCCGCCCTTGGAAGGTGCCGAGTATGATCCAGAAGAACTGGCAGGAACTGCAGAAGCCCGACAAGCTGAAGATCGTCCCCGGCGGCGATCCTAAGCGTTTGGCCACTGTGGAGGCCGAGCCGCTCGAACGCGGCTTTGGCCTGACGCTCGGCAACGCTTTGCGCCGCATCCTCCTGTCCTCTCTGCAGGGCGCCGCGATCACCTCCGTGCATATCGACGGCGTGCTGCACGAGTTCTCCTCGATCCCAGGCGTACGCGAGGACGTCACCGACATCATCCTCAACATCAAGGACATCGCCGTCAGGATGCAGGGCGACGGGCCCAAGCGCGTCCTCTGCAAGAAGACCGGCCCGGGCAAGGTGACCGCCGGCGACATCCAGGCCACCGGCGACATCGCGGTCCTCAATCCCAGCCTGGTGATCTGCACCCTCGACGAAGGCGCCGAGATCCGGATGGAGTTCACGATCAACACCGGCAAGGGCTACGTGCCGGCCGACCATAACCGCAGCGAGGACTCGCCGATCGGCCTGATCCCGATCGACAGCCTGTTCTCGCCGGTGCGCAAGGTCAGCTACCGCGTTGAGAACACCCGCGAAGGCCAGAACCTCGACCTCGACAAGCTGACGATGGAGGTCGAGACAGACGGCTCGCTGACGCCCGAGGACGCGGTCGCCTATTCCGCCCGCATCCTGCAGGACCAACTCGACGTGTTCGTCAACTTCGAGGAGCCGCGTCGCGAGGAGTCCGCTCCGTCGATCCCCGAACTCGCCTTCAACCCTGCGCTCCTCAAGAAGGTCGACGAGCTGGAGCTGTCGGTGCGTTCGGCGAACTGCCTGAAGAACGACAACATCGTCTACATCGGCGACCTCATCCAGAAGACCGAGGCCGAAATGCTGCGCACCCCGAACTTCGGCCGCAAGTCGCTGAACGAGATCAAGGAGGTGCTGGCGCAGATGGGCCTGCACCTCGGCATGGAAGTGTCGGGCTGGCCGCCGGAGAACATCGACGAGCTGGCCAAGCGCTTCGAGGAGCACTACTAGCGCCAAGCCATGATCCTCCTCCCGCCTGTGGGAGGAGGCAAAAGGAAGAACGGACGGCCGACCCTTGGCACGGCGGCCGCGAACAAATGGAGAGCCACCATGTATCACGGCCGCGCGAAGCGCCGCTTCAACCGCACCCATGAGCATCGCAAAGCGATGTTCATGAACCTCTCCCAGGCGCTGATCAAGCACGAGCAGATCGTCACCACCCTGCCCAAGGCGAAGGATCTGCGCCCGGTGGTCGAGAAGCTGGTGACGCTCGGCAAGCGCGGCGACCTGCACGCCCGCCGCCAGGCGATCGCGCAGCTCCAGAACGTCGACCTGGTCCGCAAGCTGTTCGACACGCTGGGTCCGCGCTACAAGGAGCGCCCCGGCGGCTACACCCGCGTTCTCAAGGCCGGCTTCCGCTACGGTGACAACGCTGCCATGGCGGTGATCGAGTTCGTCGATCGCGACGTCTCGGCGAAGGGCAAGGATTCAGGCCCGGTGCAGGACGCCGACGAGGCGGCGTAAGCTTTTCCCCGGAGTCGCACGTCCTCCGTCGCGCGGCTTCCTCCATCTCGCTTGAAGTCCTTCATCTCGCTTGCAGAGAGTGGCGATGCTCACGCGACAGTCGGCTCGGTTCGCTGGTCTTCTCGCCTTCGCTTTCGCCACGGCTGCGCCGGCTTTCGCGCAGACCAAGCAGGTGCCCGACTCCCACGCCGAAGCTACCCTCTCCTTCGCTCCCGTGGTGAAGAAGGCGACACC
>CALMRL010000280.1:4951-5794 GCA_937873345.1 uncultured Beijerinckiaceae bacterium
GTGGTCAACGTCTACGCCTCGCGTACCGAGAAGGTGCAGCGCAACCCACTGTTCGACGACCCCGTCTTTCAGCAGTTCTTCGGCATGCGCGGCGACCAGCAGCCGCGTTCGCAGACGGCGCGTTCGCTCGGCTCGGGCGTGCTGGTCGACCCTTCGGGTCTCGTCGTCACCAACTACCACGTCATCGACCAGATGACGGATGTGAAGGTGGCGCTCGCGGATCAGAGCGAATACCCCGCCGAGATCGTGTTGCGCGACCAGCGCAACGACCTCGCGGTGTTGAAGATCAAGAATGGAGGGGCGTCGTTTCCGTCGATGGAGATGGGATCGTCCGACGCGGTCGAGGTCGGCGATATCGCGCTGGCCATCGGCGACCCCTTCGGTGTCGGCCAGACCGTCACCCAAGGCATCATCTCGGCGGCGGCACGCGCCAACACGGCCGGCGGCGCCTCCTCCTTCTACCTGCAGACGGACGCCTCCATCAATCCCGGCAACTCCGGCGGCGCGCTGGTGGACGTGCACGCTCGGCTCGTCGGTATCAATTCGGCGATCTTCTCGCAGTCCGGCGGTTCGGTCGGCATCGGCTTCGCCATCCCCGTCGACATGGTGAAGATCGTGGTCGCGGCGGCGCGCCACGGCGACAAGGTCGTGCACCGCCCCTGGCTCGGCGCCAGCCTGCAGGGCGTCACCAGCGATATCGCAGAGTCGTTCGGCCTCAACCGACCGACCGGGGCGCTGGTCACCGAGGTTGTGGCGGACGGCCCCGCGGCGGTGGCCGGGATCAAGCAGGGCGACCTCATCACCGCCATCGACGGAGATCCCGTGTCGGGGATGACGCTGAAT
>CALMRL010000281.1 GCA_937873345.1 uncultured Beijerinckiaceae bacterium
GAGATACTCCGACCCGCGACCGAGCGGCTGCTGCGCGAGGCAGGCTTGGCGCCAGGGATGCGGGTTCTCGACGTCGGCTGCGGCGCGGGCGATTTCGCCATGATCGCGTCCCGGATCGTCGGGCCGTCCGGGGCGGTGGTGGGCCTGGACCAGGACGCGAAGTCCATCGCGGGGGCAGCGGATCGCGCCAAGCGTGCGGGATTGGACATCCAGTTCCATGCAGCGCAGGTGGAAGAGCGGCCGGACTTGGGCCAGTTTGATCTGGCTGTCGGCCGCTTGGTGCTCTTCCATTCGGCTGATCCGGTCACCTTTGTTCGGGATGTTGCCTTCCATGTCCGACCGGGCGGAACGGTCGCGTTCCATGAGGCGCTGCCTGAGTCCTCCTTGCAGCACCTCAGTTCCTCGCCGTTGTGGAACCGGATTTGGGAGCAGGGTAACAAGGGTGTAAAGGCGGCTATGCCCAACCACGACGTCGCGCTTCGGCTGGTCGAGACGTTCAACGAGGCAGGCCTGGAGCCCCCGCGCATCTTTTGCGACGTGGTGGTGGAGAGTGGCGCCGACTCGCTCTTCTATGAATGGGGCGCAATGACGTCTGCGGGCGTATTGCCATATCTGGAAAGTAACGGCCTCGCCACGGCGGCGGAATGGGATACTCCCACGTTGGAGAAGCGCCTGAGGGACGAGGCGGTGGCGAACAACAGCCAGTTGATGTTCATGCCTTCGTTTTGCGCCTATGCCCGCAAGTCAATCGCAGGGACAGTCTAGATTAATCGCTTATACCTTCATACGACGGCCTTTTCGCCGATGCTCACGTGGTCCTTGAACGTGGCGGTGGCGTCTTGGTGCTGGCGGGCGTAACCGATCGGTCGGCGCACGCCACGGGCTGTTATAGTCTCGCTCTCGACGATGCCCTCAAGGGCGCACCCTCGGGCACACCGATCGTGCTGCTCGACCACGGGCCAAGAAATGCCTCGCTGGCCGGCAGCCCCGAGGCTGTTGCGCTGCAGATGTCTGGCTTTGAATCGGCCCGGGCCCATTCCTGCCAGTCGATCTAAACTCTGTGTGCTTCAGTGGTCTACACTTTAACCCCAGCGCCGCTCAGCCGTTCGGACCTCTCGTCGGAATACAGGCTATTACGGCCTACGCGGCGGCAGCGCGCCCGACTTCGGATTCGACGCTTGAGACGAACGCGTCCATCGTTTGCTTGCCCATCCACCGTCGCATGGAACTCGGATCGCAGCTGGTCCGCTACTGCCGTCAGCTTTTCGACGTTGCGCGCGACGAGCACCAATTCGCAGCCCTCCGCGGCGAACACCTGCGCGACCCCCTCCCTGATGCCCTGCGACGCGCCCGTGATGAGCACCTTTCGACCCGAGAGCTTCAAGTCCAAGCCACTTCTCCGCTTCAGCCGTGCCTGATTTCTTTGCTCCTTTACAGGATGAGGGCTTGCCTTCCGTCCGATCTGGATGCTCGCAGGATCAGGCTGGTCGGCGTTCGCCTCCTCAACCCGTCGCACCGCCCTTGGCGCTGTGCCCCGAGCGCTCCTCCGCCGGCGCGTTGTCGCGCTCGAGGTTGCAGGCCGAGTTGATCAGCGCGATGTGCGAGAAGGCCTGCGGGAAGTTGCCGATTAACCGTCTGCGGCCGGTGTCGTACTCCTCCGACAGCAGGCCGAGGTCGTTGCGGATCGCGATCAGCCGCTCGAACATCGCGCGGGCGTCGTCGTGCCGGCCGATCAGCACCAGATTGTCGACGAACCAGAAGGAGCAGGCGATGAAGGCGCCCTCGCCGCCCTTCAGCCCGTCGCCGCCCTCGGTGAGGTAGCGCTGGACGAAGCCGTCCTTCATCAGCGTGCGCTCGATGGCCTCGACCGTGCGGCGGATGCGCGGGTCGTCGGGGGCGAGGAAGCCGCTCATCGAAGCCAGCAGCACCGAAGCGTCGAGCTTGTCCGACTCGTAGGACTGGGTGAAGGCGCCGACCCTCTCGTTCCAGCCCTTGCTGCACACTTCGTCGTGGATGGTCTGGCGCAGCTTGCGCCAGCGCTCGACCGGCCCCTTGAGGCCGAACTCCTCCACCGAGCGGATCGCCCGATCGAAGGCGACCCAGGCCATCACCTTGGAGTACACGAAGTGCTGCGGCCCGCCGCGCACTTCCCAGATGCCCTCGTCCTTCTCGCACCACACCGTCTCCAGGTGGGTCAGCAGCTCGCACTGCAGGGTCCAGTCGTCGTCGTCGGGGGCGAGGCCGCGCTTGCGCGCCTGGTACAGGGCATCGAGCACCTCGCCGTAGATGTCGATCTGCAGCTGCCCGGCGGCGGCGTTGCCGACCCGCACCGGCTTCGAGTTCTCGTAGCCGGCGAGCGCATCGATCGTCGTCTCGGGGATGCGCTGCTCGCCGCCGATGCCGTACATGATCTGGATCTGCGAAGGGTCGCCGCCGATCGCATTCAGCAGCCAGCGCCGCCAGCGCTTCGCTTCGCCGACGTAGCCGCCGTTCATCAGCGCGAGCAGGGTCAGGGTGGCGTCGCGCAGCCAGCAGTAGCGATAGTCCCAGTTGCGCTCGCCGCCCAGCTCCTCCGGCAGCGAGGTCGTCGGCGCCGCGACGATGGCGCCGGAGGGATGGTAGATCAGAGCGCGCAGCACCATCAGCGAGCGCAGTACGATCTCGCGATAGGGACCGCCGACGTCGGCGCGGCTGCTCCACTGCGACCACCTTTCCTGCGTCGTCCGCAACGCGGTGTCGGCGTCGACCGGGTCGGGCGTCGGCTGGAACGAGAGGTGGTAGCTCAGCACGAAGGACATGGTCTCGCCGGCGGCGACGCTGAACTCGGCGCCGTGGCGCATCTCGTCGGCGACGAGGTCGATCTCGGAACGCAGCACAAAGGCGTCTGGGCCGACCACGAAGTGGAGGTCGCGCGCCTCGTCGCGGCGGACCCAGGGAATGGCGACGCCGTAGTTCGGACGGATCATCAGTTCGGTGGTGAAGGCCATCGTGCCGCGCAGGCCCCGCACCATGCGCACGAAGTGGCAGTCCGGCCGCGTCGCCGGGAGGAAATCGATTACCACCGCCGCGCCTTCCGCGGTCTCGTAGCGCGTTTCCAGGATCATGTTGTGATCCTGGTAGCCCCGCGCCGTTTTGGCGGACCCGTCCGATGCGCGCAGCAGCCAACGACCGTTGCTCTCGTCGCCGAGCAGGCGGGTGAAGCAGGACGAGGAATCGAAGCGAGGCCAGCACAACCAGTCCGCGGAACCGTCGATGCCGATCAGCGCCGCCGTCTGGCCGTCGCCGATCATCGCGTAATCCTCGATGCATTGTCCCATGCTCGCCGTCCCCGATGGTCATCCGACGTCCCGAGCGCAGCCGAGGTCGTCCTCTCCGTGCCGGAACGTCGCCGATGCGCGGACGTTTCTTCGCGTGGCTCGCTTTCGCCGGCATTCATAGTGATGCGGGCCCATCGCCGCGGAGCCGTCGCCATGCGTTTCATCACCGGTCTGATCGTCGGCATCATCCTGACGGTCGGCGCGGCCTACGTGGTCGACGCGATGCACACGGCGCCCGGCCCGGACGGGCGCGAGGCGCGGCGGATGGTGAACTGGGAGGTCGTCTCCGATAATATGCGCGACCTGTCGGCTTCCGTGCAGCAGGGCTGGCACCGTCTCACCGGCGCCGCCGACAGGATCGACAAGCAGACCGGCGCGTAGTCCCTATAGAAAAGATTGCGGATCGACGTCGTAGCCCACGCGTATGCCGGCGCGCGCCGGCGGTGCCGCCTCAGCGAGAGCGCGCAAGAAACCCTGGACGTCCGCACGGCGCGGCGCCTTGACCAGCAGGCGGAAGCGGTGGCGCCCGGCGACTAAGCCGATCGGCGCCTCGGCCGGGCCGAGCAGCACGGTGTCGTCGCGCGCCGGCAGGCCGCCGGCGGCGGCGAGCGTCCAGCGCTCCGCGGCCGGCAGGCGAAAGGCCGCCTGCGCCAGCGCGCGGGCGTGGGCCTGCGT
>CALMRL010000282.1:0-9236 GCA_937873345.1 uncultured Beijerinckiaceae bacterium
CCTCCATGAAACCCCCGTCACTCCTCCGACCAGCCCCTTCTGCCGACCGGGGCATAGGAAATCAAGGCGGCACTGGTCGCGTGAGGGGCGAGCGCAGCGTCTGCAAGGCTTGCGGGTCTTGCTCAATCGCCGGTCTTGCCGTGCGTCTCCTGCGCGCCCTTGCTTTTCGCCGATCTGGCCGCCGCGACCTTGTCGCCGGCCGGCCTCGCCTTGTGAACGGGCGCGGCCGTCGAGGAGCCGCCGATCAAACGGGCGATCGCATCCTCGCCGCGCGCCGGCCTCGGCGCCGCGGAATGCACCGGCGTTCGGGTCGGCGTGTCCGTCGAGGGCGTGTCCGCGATCGGTGCAACGGCATTCGGGAAAGGCGTCTCGGGCTTGGGCGCATCCTTCTTCGATGCCTCCGGCCTGCCGCTCTCCGTCCTGAACGCGACGGGCTTGCCGGTCGCGCCGCTGCCGAAAAGCGGCGCGGGATGGTGGCCGTGCTGCATCATCAAGGCATTGACGATTATGCCGACCCCGATGAGCGCGCTGAGCGCGACGGCGCCGTATCGAGGCACGCGGCTGAAGGCGGCCCGGCGAAGCGACCCGGTCGCCTTCTTCCCCTTTCTTCGCGGCGTCTGGCTCGCCGCCCTGCGTTGCTCGGGCGCCCGGATTCCGTAGTCGGCATCGAGGCTGGCGGCTGCGTTAGGCACGTCGTTTGATCCTTGGATCGAGGGATGGGGATCGCAGGGGGAGCTGGGCGATGTTGTTCGCCACGGGTGTAGAACACGTTTCTCCCCTAATCAATAAAAAAAACTGAAGCTCGGCCGAACCTTCGAGCGGCAGCCGGACGGCGACCGTCGTGCCTCTGCCCGGCTCGCTGCTGATGTCGAGTGCGCCGCCGTGCAGCTCGACGAGGCCGCGCACCACGGACAGGCCCAGGCCTGTGCCCTCGTAGCTGCGGCGGATCGAGCCGTTCACCTGGAAGAAGGGTTGCCCGAGCTTTCCGAGATCGCTCGCGGCCACGCCGATGCCGGTGTCGCTGACCGTGAAGCCTAGGGACGTTCCCTCGTGGCGGACGGCGACGACGACCCTGCCGCCCTCGGGCGTGAACTTCACCGCGTTCGACAGCAGGTTGATGAGGATCTGCTTGCAGGCTCGACGATCCGCGACGAGCGAGCCGATCTCCCGCGGCACGTCGCAGTCGAGCGCGACGCGTCCCGCGTCGGCCTTCAGCTGCATCATCTCGCGGCACTGTTCGACGAGCTGCCGGACGTCGAAGCGCTCCGGCAGAAGACCGAACGTGCCGGATTGGATCTTCGACATGTCGAGGATCGCATTCACCACCGACAGAAGGTGCTGGCCCGACTGCAGGATGATGCGGGCATACTCGCGCTGCTTCTCCGCGTCCACGGGGCGCAGGGTCTGGCTCGCCAGCATCTCGGAGAAGCCGATCACGGCGTTCAGCGGCGTGCGAAGCTCATGGCTGATGTTGGCGAGGAACTCGTCGCGCGAGCGCAGCGCCTCGGAGACGAGATGGCAGGCCTGCTCCCGCGCGGTCTCCTCGCGGCTCGCTTCCGACACGTCCCGCAGGAGGAGGATCGCTCCCGCTCTCGCAGGGTCTCGCGCGGCGCGCACCTCCACCGAAGCGTAATGCGGCGCGAGCGGCTCCCCCGCCGGTGGACGCGGGACCTCGCCGCGCAGCCGCAGCACGACGCGATGGGCGCCCGTCCCATGCGCCGCATCCGAGACGAGCTTGAGAAAAGCCGGGCGGTCGGCGACCTGGACGTGCTCGAAAAGCCCGCGTCCCTCCAGCGAGCCGCGGTCGATGCCGAGGAGCAGGCGGCAGTTCGGAGAGGCCCGCTCGACGAGGCCCGCCGGATCGATCTCGATGACGGCCGCGTCGCCGTTTGCGACGAGGATCTGCTCGTGGGCTTCCGCGCAGGTGATCGCTGCCGCGCGGGCGGCGAGCAGGCGCTGCGCCCGCCATGCCGCGAGCAGCGCCGGGACGGCGGCAGCGGCGGTGAGCAGCGTGGCCCCTGCGGCGACACCTCGCGTCGGGGTCAGCAGGCAGGCTCCGACGGCGAGCCCGAGGAGTGCAAGGGCGAAGATCGCCATCGTCCACTTCGCCGGTGGCTCGCGAGCGATCATCGCCTCGATCGCCGCCGCGGCGAACCAAGCGCCGGCACAGGCCGGATGCGTCCAGGGAAGCACGGCCGCGATCCCGCCGATGCCGAGCAGCCCGAGTACGCCGACATCATGCGCGAGATCGAGCCGGCCGGTGCGGACGACCAGCATCGCCGCCGGCAGCTGGAGAAGCGCGAGGGCGAAGATCGCCGCTTCCTCCGGCGTCGGCACGCCGCGAAGCGCGATGAAGATCGGGGCGCCGGCGAGGGCGAGCGCGACGAAGCAGAGCTTGGAGGCGATGAAGTCCTGATGGCGCAGGCGCAGCAGCGGCGGCTGCTGCGCCTGCGAATGCACCAGGCCGGCGAACACGGCGGATACGCAGCCTTTGGCCTGCAACGCTGACACTCCACGCATCGCGCTCATGCGAGGCGACGAGCGGCACCTTGCACGACGGCGATTAAGTCAAGCTGAAAGGCGGCATCGGTCGCGGTGCGGGACGGCAGACGCGCTTAACGCCGGCTTACGCTCTCACAAGTCACCGACGGATGGCTGACGCGGTGCGCCTCACCCATCAGGGCGCGATGCAGCGGTCGATGGTTGATGAAAGATGAAGTTGTCCAATCAGTTTTTCCGCTCTTCTCGACGCTTTCCTTCGCGCCTCATGGCCAGGATCACGGCAGGCTGGGTCAAGGCTTCTCACCATGTTTCTGCTGCGCTGCGCCTTCTGGCTGTCGATCGTCTATGCCGCCATGTTCTTCGGCCTGCCGTGGGCCGCGACGCGGTCCGATGCAACGGCTGCATCTCCGACGGTGGTCGGGGCCGACCCTCTCGACGCGCGGGCGTTCGGCCGCTCTGCTGCGGCGCAAGCCGTCGCCGGGGTGGTCAAGCTGTGCGGCGGTCACGAGCGGGAGTGCCTCGGCGATGCCGCAGGCCTGACCGCGCTGGTCGAGAGCGCGATCGCCGGCGAGCCGGATTACGTCACGGGGCGCACCGCCGGGCCGGGGCGGATCGCGGCGAAGGATGGGGCGGCGCCGTTGCCCGTACCCGATCCGCGGCGCCACGGGATGCTGACGCGACAGCCTTGACTTGCTAGGCAAGCAGCCGGCGCGCATTCGCGTCGCGGCGGGTAGGAACGGATGACGCTGGACGAGATAATCGAGAACTTTGAGCTGCTCGACGACACGGAGGACCAATACAGCTACCTGATAGAGCTTGGTCGCGAGCTTGAGCCGCTGTCGGAGGCGGCGCATAGCGAAGCCAACAAGGTTCGAGGGTGCATCAGCCAGGTCTGGCTGGAGAGCGAGGTCGGCCAGGGCGACGACGGCCAGAGCCGCATGCACCTGCGAGGCGACAGCGATGCGTTGATCGTCCGCGGCCTCATCACCGTCGTCATCGCCATGTTCTCCGACCGGACGCCCGCCGAGATCGCCGCCATTGATCCAAAGGCGACCTTCGAGCGGATCGGTCTCGCGCAGCACCTGACGCGTCAGCGATCGAACGGGACGCGCGCGGTGATCGATCGCATCAAGGCCGAGGCCGAGCGGATCGCCTGAGCGACGTCAGGGCCTGCGGCGTCGCTGCTGCCCGAGGCCCGATTGCTTGGCCAGGACCGAGCGCGCCTTGGCGTAGTTCGGGGCGACCATCGGATAGTCCGACGGCAGGTTCCATTTCTCCCGGTAATCCTCGGGAGACATGTCGTAGTGGGTCCGCAGGTGGCGCTTCAGCGACTTGAACTTGCGTCCATCCTCGAGGCAGACGAGGAAATCGTTGGTGATCGATCGGCGCGGCGAGACGGCCGGCTTGGGGGCCTCGCTCGCCGGCACGCTCGGCTTGGACCCGATCCGCTTCAGCGCCGAGTGCACGTCGCCGATCAGGGCCGGTATCTCGCCGGGGGGAACCGCGTTCTTCGACACGAAGGCCGAGACGATAACCGTCGCGAACGCGATCAGCTCAGTTGTTTCGCTCGAAATCGTCACTGCGGTCACCAACTCAGTCTATTGGCCAGCGATATTCCAGGCCGGTGCTGTCCTGACCAAAATCTTTGCAAAAACGTCGAGGACTGTAAATGGGCAACCGTGATCTACGTAAATCGGTGGGGTCCGTCTAGCTCATCCGATGTCTTGCACAGTCTGCAGCCTTCATCGCCGAACACTGCATGGTTCGTCATTGATGTGGAAAGCGGGCCTTGGTGACAGGTGACGAGCGCGGGGCGGCCCGCTCGCAAAAGCTCGGCATGCATCATACCTGGAAGACTGCCTAGCCGATCAGAAGCGTCAGGGAGATGCGAGCTTGACTGATTCGATGACCGACACGCGCGCGCCATCCGAGAGGTTGGAGCGTTCGGACGCGGAATGGCGCAGCCGCCTGACGCCGCAGCAGTACGAGGTGACGCGTCGCCACGGCACGGAGCGCGCCTTCACGGGGCCGTACTGGGACAACAAGGCGGCCGGAACCTACGCCTGCATCTGCTGCGGCCAGCCGCTTTTCGTCTCGGCCGCGAAGTACGACTCCGGCACGGGATGGCCGAGCTTCAGTGCCCCGATCGAAGCCGGCGCGGTCGACGAACACAGCGACACCAAGCTGTTCATGCGTCGCACGGAGGTGCGTTGCGCGCGATGCGACGCGCATCTCGGCCACGTCTTCCCTGACGGTCCGCGCCCGACCGGGCTGCGATACTGCATGAACGGCGTGGCTCTCGACTTTCGTCCCGAGCCGGAAACGGACGGCAAGGGCTGACTGCCGTGCGGCAGCTCGGTCTTACGCCCCCTGCAATCGCCACGAGGGCGAGCGAGCGCATCGTGCACGACACGACGCTCGTCGATCCCTACGCTTGGCTGCGGGCGGATAACTGGCAGGAGGTGCTGCGCGACCCTGCCGCGCTGCCGCCGGCGATCCGCGAGATGCTGGACGCCGAGAACCTATACGCCTCCGCGCTGCTCGATCCGCTCGCCGAGGCAAGGGCCACACTGCTCGCCGAAATGCGCGGCCGCATCGCGGAAGAGGATGCATCCGTGCCGGTCCGTGACGGGGAATGGCTGTACTACCAGCGCTATCGCGAGGGCGGCCAGCTGCCGATGTACTGCCGGCGGCGATGCGATGCCGGCAGTGAGGATGCCGGCGGCGAGGCTGGTGAGGAGGTTCTGGTCGACGGCGACCGCGAGCATGACGGTCATGCCTTCTTCGCCATCGGCGAGGTGACGCCCTCGCCCGATCATGCGTGCATCGCCTGGAGTGCGGACACCAACGGCTCGGAATATTTCGACATCCGCATCCGCGAGGATGGTCGCGACGGCGGGCTGACAGTCCGCGACACCGACGGTACCATCGTCTGGATGCTGGACGGCCGGGGCTTCTACTTCGTTCGGGTCGATGACAATCACCGTACCGGCGAGGTGTTTCGCCATCTCCTCGACGGTTCGCCCGACGTGCTGATCTTCGCCGAGACCGATCCTGCCTGGTTCGTCGGCCTGTCGCGAAGCGAATCGGGTCGCTACGGCTTGATCCGCGTCAGCGATCACGCATCCTCGGAGTGCCACCTCCTCGATCTCTCCTCCTCATCGGCCGTGCCGCTCGTCGTCGAGCCGCGCGCGCCGAAGCTGCAGGTCGCCGTCGCCCACGGCGACCCCGACTCACCGCTGCTCTACATCCGCACCAACGCCGACGGCGCCGAAGACTTCCGCATCGTATCCGCCCCCGTCAACGCACCCGGCCGGGCGAACTGGCGCGAGCTGGTTCCGCATCGCCGCGGCCGGCTGATCCTCGGCGTGTGCGCCTATCCCGACCACCTCGTGCGGCTGGAGCGTGAGGACGGGTTGCCCCGCCTCGTCGTTCGTCGTCTCGCCACGGGGAAGGAAACCGCCATCGCCTTCGCCGAAGAGGCCTACGCGCTCGCCTTCCAGCGTCGCCGCGACCCGCGCGACCCCTGCCTGCGCTTCACCTACGAATCGCCGACGACGCCGCGCGAGACCTACGACCTCGACCTCGGCAGCGGCACGAGGACCCTTCGCAAGCGCCAAGGCATCCCCAGCGGGCACGATGCGGCGGCCTATGCCACTCGGCGCCTCACCGCCGCCGCGCCCGACGGGGAATTGGTCCCGGTGACGGTGCTGCATCGCGCCGGCCTCGCCCTCGACGGTTCGGCACCCCTGCTGCTCTACGGCTACGGCGCCTACGGCCACGCGATGGCGACTGGCTTCAGCGGCAACGTCCTGTCCCTGGTAGATCGCGGCTTCGTCTTCGCGATCGCCCACGTGCGCGGCGGCACCGACAAGGGCTGGCGCTGGTACGAGGACGGCAAGCTCGCCTGCAAGCCGAACAGCTTTTCGGACTTCATCGCCGTGGCGCGCCACCTCGCGGCGACCGGCTACACGGCGCCCGGTCGCATCGTCGCCCAGGGCGGCAGCGCCGGCGGCATGCTGATGGGTGCGGTGGCCAATATGGCGCCCGAGCTGTTCGCCGGCATCATCGCCGCCGTGCCCTTCGTTGACGTCCTCAACACCATGCTCGACGCGGAGCTGCCTCTCACGCCCCCGGAATGGCTGGAGTGGGGCAATCCGATCACCGACCAGACCGCATTCGAGACGATCAAGGCCTACTCGCCCTACGACAACGTCGCGGCGCACCCCTATCCCGCGATCCTGGCGCTCGCCGGCCTCACCGACCCGCGCGTCACCTATTGGGAGCCGGCGAAGTGGGTCGCGCGGCTGCGTGCCACGATGATCGGCGGCGGCCCGGTGCTGCTGAAGACCAACATGGGTGCCGGCCACGGCGGTGCCGCGGGACGATTCGACCGCTTGGCCGAGATCGCCGACCAGTATGCCTTCGCGCTGGCCTGCGTCGATGGTTCGCTCCGAGGCGGCTCGCCCCGAGCTGCCCCACTCACGTCTCGATGAACGCTTTCAGCTCGGCCATCGAGGCGAAGCGGTAGACGCCAGCCTCCGACTGCGCCTCGATCGCGCCGTCGGCGTACATGACGTAAGAGGTGCCGTCGGACTCGTAGCGTCCGATCACCGCCGGTTGCGCGGGCGCCTGCTGCGGGGCGGCTGCGGCAGGCTCCGGTGCCGCGCGGACCGGGGGCGCAGCCTCGACATGCGGAAGCTCGACATAGTCGGCATAGACGGGTTCCGCCTCGGCTGGATCATGGCGGACGACGGCAAGCTCCGCTGCCTGGGCCGCACCGGGCGGCGGCGTCTCGACGGCGCTCGCATGGACGCCCGACCACTCGTCGGGAGCCGGCCGCGGAGCCGCAGCCCGATCGAGAGCGGCGAACTCCCGGCCGAGCCAGTCGTCCATCGCCGGGGCCTGCCGCGAGACCTCGGCGGCGGGCGGTTCGGCTGGGGGCGCGACCGCCGCCGGACGAGGTGTCGGCTCCTCGCGCAGCACCAGCGGCTGCATCGGCTCGGCTTCGATCGCGGCGGGCCCGCCGCCGAAGTGCGGCTCGATCTGCACGGGTTGGCCGGCGCCCTCCAGCGCCATGGCCGGCTCGGCCGGGCGCAGCGTCATCGGCGGCTCGCGGACGGGCACGGCGATCTGGTGCGAGGCGGACGGGGGCAGCACGTCGAGCCCGCCGAGTCGCACCAGCACTCCCTTCACTTCGCCCAGCGAGCGCAGGGTCAGTCCGAGCGCCATCGTCAGCAGGCCGCCGGTGAGCAGGATGGTGCCCGCGATGAAGGCAGACCAGCCGCGCTCGATCTCGATGAAGCCGCTGCCGTAGTAGATTTCACCCGCACCGGCGATGACCATGATCGCGCCGATGGCGAGCACGATGATGGCCATGCGTCCCTCGGGGATGGGGAAGGGGCGTTTCGCGTCCGACAGGGCCGATCCTACACTTTCAGCGGCTGCCGAGGCAAAGGGCGAAGGAATGAGCCTCGGATGTGAATTGCGGCGCGCAAGTCGCGTCAACCTCGCCGACCGATGTTGCCGCGCTTAACCCTTCCGCCTAGTTAATCCCGCGAGGCCGCCGTTCGATGATCGTCGCGGCGCAGCGCGGAGAGCCCCGATGTCGTTTACCCTGCCGGACCTTCCCTACTCGCACGATGCCCTGCAGCCCTTCATGTCGCGCGAGACGCTCGAATTCCATCACGACAAGCACCACCAGGCCTACGTCACCGCCGGCAACAACCTGCTGAAGGACAGCGGCCTCGAGGGCCATTCGCTGGAGGACATCGTGCGCCAGTCCTATGGCAAGAACGCCGGCCTCTTCAACAACGCCGGCCAGCACTACAATCACACCCACTTCTGGCAGTGGATGAAGCCGCAGGGCGGCGGCCAGCCCCCGGCCGCGCTCGGTCAGGCGATCACCGGCGCCTTCGGCTCCTACGACCAGTTCAAGGAGCAGTTCGTGCAGGCCGGCGTGACGCAGTTCGGCTCCGGCTGGGCCTGGCTCGCGGTCAAGGACGGCAAGCTCGCCGTGATGAAGACGCCCAATGGGGAGAGCCCCCTGGTCCACGGCGCCTCGCCGATCCTCGGCGTCGACGTGTGGGAGCACTCGTACTACATCGATTACCGCAACCGCCGCCCGGACTACCTCAAGGCCTTCCTCGACAACCTCGTGAATTGGGAGCACGTCGAGGAGATGCACCGCAAGGCGGTGGCCTGACGGCCGGCGTCAGGACGCCGTCGGGCCGGCGGCAGCCATCGTGGCCATCGTCGCCGGCTCCATCGCACAGCGCGCCAGCTCATCTCGAAACGCGGGCGAGAGCAGGAAGCGCAGCTCCTGCTCTCGCGTCGCGACGACGGGATCGAGGCGGCACAGTGCCTCGTCGGCATAGCCGGGATGGCACATCACGAGATGGCGCGCGCCGGGCGCGACCAGGAAGCGCCCGAACAGCGTGCCGTAGTCGTCCCGTTCGTCGAAGCGCGAGAAGCCGGCGAAGCCGCGGTTGATCTTCAGCTTCGCCGCGGCCGCCTCTCCGGGCAGCCCTCGCGCGAGCACGGCGAGGCCGAGCGCCTTCGCGGGCGCTGAGCGCCGCAGCATGATGCGGGCAGGGCTGTCGCCGCTGTCGCGCAGCCAGGGCCGCCAGCCGCGCCGCGCCAGAACCGCGAGCAGCGCATGGCGGACGGCGGGAAGCAGATGGATATGCTGGTGGCCGTCGACGTGGTCCGGCGGCCGCCCCATCGCCCGTTCG
>CALMRL010000282.1:9246-12315 GCA_937873345.1 uncultured Beijerinckiaceae bacterium
AGGCGTCGGCCTGAGCATCGATCTCGCCCTCGATCTCCTCGGCGGGAAGCGCGCGGTCAGGGCGGAGCCACCGGCGCAGGGGCGGCAGCAAGCCGCGTGGCGCCAGCAGCGGCATGGCCGTCAAAGGCCGGCCGCAGGTCAGGGTCAGGTGCAGGCCGAGGTCGGCGCGGCCGGAGAAGCGCCTGAGGGCACCGGCCTGCTCCGGCCACCAAGGGCTGTTCGTCATCGCGCTCGTCGCCGACAGGGCGTCGGCGTCGAGCGCCTCAAGGATGCCGCGGCTGACGCCAGGGGCGATGGCGTAGTCGTCGGCGCACAGGATGAAGGGGCGTCTCGCGATCGGATCGGCTCCATCATCGACGGCTGGCGAGCTTCGGGCGACTGGAAGCCTGCCTTGGCCGCGCCGATATGCTGAGCGAGAGAGCGCTCGTTCAGGTTTCGCGCTAGCTTCGCATGATGTCGTCCGACGGTGCGAATCAGCGGCGAGAGCGTTGCCAGGCCATTAGCATGACAAACGAGGCCGCACCGCGCGGCGCGGAGCTGTCCGTAATCATCCCCGTGCTGAACGAGGCGGAGAACGTCGCGCCGCTGCTCGGCCGGCTCGTGCCGATCCTGGAGCGCTGCGTCGGCTCCTACGAGGTGATCTTCGTCGACGACGGCTCGACCGACGGCACGCTCGCGGCGATCGCCCACGCCCACGGAGCCGACCCGGCCATCGGCGTGGTGTCGCTGTCGCGCAACTTCGGCAAGGAGGTCGCGATCGCCGCCGGGCTCGACCACGCGAGCGGCGCGGCGAGCGTCATCCTCGACGCCGACCTGCAGCATCCGCCGGAGATGATCGAGACCTTCGTCGCCCGCTGGCGCGAGGGCTACAAGAACATCTACGGCCAGCGCCTCGACCGCTCCGCAGATTCCGCCTTGCGCCGCGCCCTGACGCAGCGCTTCTACAGGCTGTTCGGATCGTTCGGCGACACCCGCCTGCCGGAAGGCGCCGGCGACTTCCGCCTGCTCGATGCCCAGGCCGTGGCGGCGCTGCGCGCACTTCGCGAACGCGCCCGCTTCAACAAGGGCCTCTACGCCTGGATCGGCTTCCGGTCGCTCGGCGTGCCCTTCGACGTCGCGGAACGGCACACCGGCGCCTCGAAGTTTTCCTACCGCAAGCTCACCCGCTTCGCGCTCGACGGGCTGATGTCCTTCTCGACCCTGCCCCTGCTGGTCTGGACCTGGATTGGCACGGTGATCTCGATGATCTCGATGTGCACGGCGATCTATTTCGTGGTCGAGACGCTGGTGTTCGGCGCGGACGTACCCGGCTTCGCCTCCCTGATCGTCTCCATCACCTTCCTCGCCGGCGTGCAGCTTCTCTCGCTCGGCGTGTTGGGCGAGTACATCGGCCGCATCTTCGCCGAGGTGAAGGGGCGGCCGCTCTACATCGTCGAGAGCCGCATCGGCTGCGCCGAGCCGCTCGCTCGGCCGATGCTCGGCATCGTCGCGCCCTGCGTCCCGGCGGACCCGCGGGCGTGACGCGCGAGCTGTTGATCCGTAGGGCTCGGGCGGGGAAGGGCGACTGATGTACAGGTCGCTGCTCTCCGTTGGCGGCTTCACCCTGCTGTCGCGGGCGACGGGCTTCCTGCGCGACATCATGCTCAGCACGACCGTCGGCGGCGGGTTGGTGGCCGACGCCTTCTTCGTCGCCTTCCGCCTGCCGAACCACTTCCGCGCGATCTTCGGCGAGGGTGCCTTCAACGCCGCCTACGTGCCCTCCTACGCTCAGGTGCTGCAGGAACAGGGCGACCGGCCCGCGCACGACTTCTCCTCGCAGATCTTCACCCTGCTGCTCGCCTCGCAGATCCTGCTGCTCGGCGTCGCCTGGCTCTTCATGCCGACGCTGGTCGACCTGCTGGCGCCGCACTTCCGCGACGACCCCGAGAAGTTCGCGCTCACCGTGACGATGACGCGGATCACCTTCCCCTATCTCCTGTTCATCACCGTGGTGACGCTGCAGTCCGGCACGCTGAACGCCAACAACCGCTTCGCGGCAGCCGCCTTCGCGCCCGTGTTGCTCAACCTGACGACGATCGCCTTCCTCGCGGCTGCGGTGGTGTTCCCCAACGCCGGCATCGCCGCCAGTTACGGCACCACCGTGTCGGGGGCGCTGCAGCTCCTGTTGACCGGTTATGCCGCGCGCCGCATCGGCCTGCTGGAATCCTTTGCTAGGCCGCACTGGACGCCGGCGGTGCGCAACTTCTTCGTGCGCCTCGGCCCGGCGGTGATCGGCTCGGCGGGGGCGCAGATCGCGCTGTTCGCCGACACCATCATCGCCTCGATGCTGCCGACCGGCGGCCTGTCCTCCATCTACTATGCCGACCGCATGTACCAGCTGCCGTTGGGCGTCATCGGCATCGCTGCCGGCACAGTGCTGCTGCCGGAGATGAGCCGGCGCATCGCCGCCGGTGACCCTGAATCGGCCTATCAGGCGCAGAACCGCACCGTGGCGCTGTCGCTGGCGCTCACCGCGCCCTTCTTCGTCGCCTTCATCATGATCCCTGACTGGATCATGCGTGCCGTCTTCGAGCATGGCGCCTACACCGGCGACAACGCCGACGCCTCGGCCGCCGTGCTGGAGGCTTACGGCTTCGGCCTGCTCGCCATCGTGCTCTTGCGCTCGGCCACCGCGAGCTTCCTGGCGCGGGGCGACACGCGCACCCCGATGGTCGTCTCGCTCGGCGCCTTCGCGATCAATTTCGCGCTGAAGCTCGCGCTGTTCCGCTCCTACGGCGCCGTCGGCCTCGCCGCGGCGACGGCGGCTGGGTCCTGGTTCAACCTCGGCGCGCTGATCTTCCTCGCCGTGCGCCGCGACGCGATGCGGCCCGACATCGTGCTCGCCCGCGTCGCCGCCTGCGTCGCGGCAGCCGCCTTCGCGCTGGCCGTGTTCGCGCTGATCGGCCCCAACCTCGGCGTCGTCCTCTTCGCCCACGCCGCCCGCTTCCGCATCGAGCTGATCTGCCTGCTCACGGCATCGCTCGGCGGGCTGCTCTACGTCGGCGTGCTGATGGTGGCGTTGCGCGCGAT
>CALMRL010000283.1 GCA_937873345.1 uncultured Beijerinckiaceae bacterium
CCGCCTCGCCCGCCCGCACGGCGGCGGCGTCGAGCAGGGCGGCCGTCAGCGGCGCCATCAGGGCGTCGAGCCGCTGCTGGCCGGCGACCCATTTCGGCCCGGCGATCCCATTCCAATAGTCGATCTGCTCGGCGTTGCCGGTCATCGCAGGGTTTCCGCGTCTAGGAGGGACATCGCCGCGGGATCGTCGAGCAGCGCCTGCGCGGCGGCAGCGACGTTGCGCATCAGGGTCGGCAAGGCAAGCGAAGGAAGGCTCGCCTCGGGCACGAAGCGGCAGCCGTCCGGCGCAGCGATCTCACGTCCGACCGTCGCGGCGAAGACGGTGAGCTCCAAGGCGAAATGGGTGAAGCCGTGATCGACCGGTGCGGCGCGGCCTTTCCAGGCAAGCGGCAGCGGAGCCGCCAAGCCCGACGGGTCGCCCTCGGCATCCCAGGCGCTGCCGGGGAACTCGATCATGCCTCCGAGCAGGCCGCGAGCCTCCCGGGTCCGCACCAGCACCTGCGCTTCACCGCCGCGACCGCGGCGGAGGTAGAACACCGAGCCGCGTCGCGTCGGCCTCGCGGGCTTAGCGGCGCGCGCCGGCAGCTCGCCCTCACGGCCGAGGCGGCGGGCCTCGCAGCTGTCCTCCAGAGGACAGAGCGGGCACACCGGGCGGCGCGGCGTGCAGATCGTGGCGCCGAGGTCCATCATCGCCTGGGCGTAGTCGCCGCAGCGCGTCGCGGGGGTCAGCGCGTCGGCGCAGGCGCGGATCGCCGGGCGGCAGTCGCGGATCGGCTGCGGCAGGGCGTGCAGGCGGGCGATCACGCGTGCGACGTTGCCGTCGCCCACGACGGCGCGGCGATCGAAGGCGATTGCCGCCACCGCCGCCGCGGTATAGGCACCGATGCCCGGCAGCGCGCGCAGGCCCGCCTCGGTATCCGGGAAGCGGCCGCCGCGCTCGGCGAGGAGCTGGGCGCAGCGATGCAGGTTGCGGGCACGGGAATAGTAACCGAGGCCGGCCCATCGTTCCATCACCGCCTCGATTGGCGCGGCGGCGAGATCCGTTACCGTCGGCCAGGTCGCGAGAAAGGTGGCGTAATATCCCTTCACCGCGGCGACGGTGGTCTGCTGCAGCATCACCTCGGAGAGCCAAATCGCATAGGGGTCGGCGCGGTGA
>CALMRL010000284.1 GCA_937873345.1 uncultured Beijerinckiaceae bacterium
CGCTCGCCGGGCCGCCGCTGGTAGAGCCGCCGCGCGCGGCCCTGTCGCTGCCCGGCGCGAGCCACGGGATCGGCGACGGCGAGACCACGGTCGACCTTTCCGACAGCCCCTACGCCGGCACCGAGATGACGATGGTGCTGGTCGCCAGGGACGAGGGCGGCAACGAGGGACGGTCCACCCCCTACACCCTCACCCTGCCGCAGAAGCCGTTCAACAACCCCCTCGCCCGCGCGCTCGTCGAGCAGCGTCGCATCCTCGCGCTCGATCCCGGCAAGCGCTCTGAGGTGGCCGAGGCGCTCGACGCGCTGATGCTCGACCCCGACACCACCGGCACCACGCCGGGCGTCTACCTCGGCCTGCGCTTCGCCGCCGACGAGCTGGCGCGGGCGCGCTCCAAGCCTGCGCTGGTCGCGGTCGCCGACTACCTCTGGGGCATGGCACTGCAGATCGAGAACGGCGACCTGTCCGACGCCGAGAAGGCGCTACGCAACGCCGAGAAGGAGCTGCGCGACGCCATCGACCGCCACGCCTCCGACGAGGAGATCGGCAAGCTGACGCAGAACCTGCAGGCCGCGATGGACAAGTTCCTGAAGGAGCTGGCCCAGCAGCAGGAGAAGCAGGGCGACCAGAAGCAGGCGGACAACAGCCGCCCCTCGAAGTCGATTAGCGCCAACGACCTGCAGAAGCTGATCGACCGGCTGAAGGAGCAGGCGCGCTCCGGCAACCGCGAGGAGGCGAAGAAGGCCCTCGACGAGCTGCAGGACATCCTGGAGAACCTGAAGACCGCGAAGCGGCAGAAGGCCGACCCGCAGGCCAAGGCGATGGCGCAGGGCCTGAACCAGCTCGACCAGATGATGCGCGACCAGCAAGACCTGCGCGACGAGACCTTCAAGCGCGAACAGCAGGGACAGGGCGAGGACGGCGAGCCGCAATCGAACCAGGGGCAGAGCGGCCAGGGTGGCCAGGGCCGGGCCGGCCGCGGCGGCCAGCGGCAGCAGGGCCGCAACGGTCAGGGCCAGGGGGGCCAGGGCGGGGACGGCGACCAGCAGAGCGCCGAGGGAGAGCAGCAGGGTGGCGAGGGTGGCGACCAAGCAGGCGAGCGCTCGGGCAAAAGCCTCGACCAGCGCCAGCGCGAGCTGCGCGACCGCCTCGCGGACATCCAGAAGAAGCTGAAGGACGTCGGCCAAGGCGAACGGGCGCTGGGCGATGCCGGCGACGAGATGCGGGAGGCGGAGCAGGCCCTGAAGGAAGGTGACGGCTCCAACGGCCAGGCGGTCGATGCACAGGGCCGAGCGCTCGACGCGCTGCAGAAGGGCGCCAAGACGCTCGCCGAGGCGATGAAGCAGCAGAACGGCGATGGCCAGGGCAACGGCCAGGCGAACTCGGAGGGCGAAGGCAGCCAGAGCGGCCAGGAGGGCCAGCAGGCCGGCGACACCGACCCATTGGGCCGGCCGCGCGGCGGCAACAACATGCTGAACTCGTCGGCGCGCTTCGATCCGCTCGGCGTGCCGGCGGCGCAGCGGGCGCAGCGCGTGCTGGAGGAGCTGCGCCGCCGCCTCGGCGACCCGTCGCGCTCGCAGGAGGAGATCGACTACCTCGAACGGCTGCTGCGCTCCTACTGATGCCGGCTTGGGATCGCAGCATGCACGTGTTCACCAACCTCCTCGTCGCGCTGGCCTGCCTCGCCGTGGCGGCCGTGCTGGCGATGGGGCTGCGCAACACCTGGCGCGGCGGCGATCCCAACCTGTCGCAGCGCCTGATGCGCTGGCGCATCGGGCTGCAGTTCGTCGCCATCGTCATCATCATGGGCGTGCTGTTCACCCGCCAGCACTTCCACAGCTGAGAAAGCCGCGATGGTCGTCCTCAACCGCATCTACACCAAGTCCGGCGACGGCGGCACCACCGCGCTCGGCACCGGCGAGCGCCGGCGCAAGGACGACCAGCGCATCGAGACCTACGGCACGGTGGACGAGGCCAACAGCGCGATCGGCGTCGTGAGGCTCGCCACCGCGGCCGACCCGGCGCTGGCTGGGCTCGACGCGATGCTGGCGCGCATCCAGAACGACCTGTTCGACCTCGGCGCCGACCTTTGCGCGCCGGACTCGGGCAAGCCCCTGCCCTACGAGCCGCTGCGCGTCGTCGAGGCGCAGGTGGAGAGGCTGGAAGGCGACATCGATGCGCTCAACGCCGAGCTGGCGCCGCTGCGCTCCTTCGTGCTGCCCGGCGGCTCCGCGGCGGCGGCGGCGCTGCACGTCGCCCGCACCGTGACGCGCCGCGCCGAGCGGCTGCTCGTCACGCTCGAGGCGATGCCCGACGAGCCGGTCGGCGCGCCGGCGATGAAGTACTTGAACCGCCTGTCCGACTTCCTGTTCGTCGCGGCGCGCCACGCCAACCACCTCGCCGCCGGCGACGTGCTGTGGCAGCCGGGGAAATTCCGGTAGCGGTCGGCCGGGATCGGGGGGGACTCCCTACCAGTAGTCAAGCTGCTTTTGCTGCACGAGTCGCCTCGTGCTTTGGGTCGTAGGTGGTGCGGTTTGCAAGCATGACGCAGGCGACGCCGAGGAGCCGGTCGGCGACGGTGCGCAACGCCCTTCCGTGCGAGTGCCCCCTGGCCCGCAAGGCGCAGTAGCGGCCTTTGCTGCGAGCGTCGTGCTGGGTGGCCACCCTGGCCCAGTGGTCGACGGCGGTTCGCAGGCGGGTGGCACAGGCCTGCCGCATCTCGACCCGGCGGGATTTGCCGCTCCGTTTGGTGACGGGCGCCACCCCGGTCAGGGTGCGCAGGGCGTGATAGTCTCACCCCCGGATGGCTTGGTGAGCCTGCGCGAGCAGCGTGGCGAGGACGATCCGTCCCACCCCCGGCAAGGAGCGCAGGATCGCCGCGTCGCGCTGCTCGGCCTATTGCCCCGGCTCGGGTTCCGGTCCGGCCAATTGCTCCACAAGGGCGTCCGGGCGACGGGTGATGTCCTTGATCTGCCGGTTGACCAGGGTCAGGCGCTCGGCCGTTGCCGCGATGTGGGCGCGGGCGGCCTCGGTCGCACCGGGAGCGACGGTCAGGGCCGGCCGTTGCAGGATGGCCAGGGCGTCGGCCGCGGCAAGACGGCGGATGCGCTACGCGGCGAGCACCCGGGCGACCTTCTCGGTCAAGCGACGAGCCTCGGCTGGCGTCGGCGCCTTGGCCCAGAGGGCCAGCACCCAGTCGGCGCCGATGTCGTCGGCGAGGTCGAGGGCTTGCGGATAATAGCGCCAGAGCTGCTGGCGGACGCGGTTGGCCAGGCGGACGCGCTCGCCCTTGAGTTCCTCGGCCATCCGCGACCACTCGCGCAGCTCCACAACAACCGGGTCCAGGGTTTCCACGCGCCGGAAACAGTGACGGTCGGTGCGCAGGGACGAGGCCAACACGAGGGCATCGCGCCGGTCGTCCTTGGCCCCGGCCGGCGAAAAGCGGTCGCGGAAGCGGTCGAGCTGCTTGGAGTTGATGGCGAACACGGCGATGCCGCGGTCCATCAGCGCCTCGACCGCCGGCCCGTGCGGCGTTTCGATCGCAACGGCGACCTGGTCTGGCTGCCCGGCCTGGACGCACAGCCAGTCAACCAGGGCGCCGATCCCGCCGGCATCGTGAGCAAACGCCCGCTGCACGGGATCGCCGGCGCCGGTCAGGCAGACTTGATGTTCGGTGCTCGCCCAGTCGATGCCGACAAAGACGAGCGGCTCAGTCCTCATGGCCACCTCCCGCTTGCTGCGCTGCCGAGCCGCCGCGTCGCTTCGCCAGTCCCTGTACTGGCGCTTGTGGCTGCAAACAGCCGAGGCGCGACCCCCTACCGGGCGTGCAACACGGGCAACCGGTTGAGGCGCGTGTCCCCCCAGGTGCTCAAAGGCACAGGGGGCGAAAGGCTGCTCTCAACCAGCCGACCCAATACGGCTATGATGCCTCATAAACCGCAGGCAAACAGGTACAGGGGAGCGAAAACCAAGCTCACCATCAGGCGCTCGGTCGCTCCCGCGGCGGTTTCGGCACCATGTTGCATGCCGTCGTCGACGCGCTCGGCCTGCCGCTGCGCCTGAGGCTCGCCTGGCGCTCGGGCCGGGGCAGCAGAACGACATGGCGCCGGCCTGCGAGTTGCTGCGCGCTCTCCAAGCCAAGCACGTGATCGCCGACCGCGCCTACGATGCCAACGCGCTCCACGCCCTGGTCCGCGAGCAGAGCGGCAAGCGGGTGATCGAGGTGGCGGAGGTGCGGGCCAAGACGTGAGATGCGGCGATCATGGCGGGCGCCAAGCTGGTGGCGGAGAAGGTGCACCGGTTCGGCCCCGAGATGCGGCTCTCCGAGGCGATCGTCTCGGCGCTGGAGTGGCGGGCGAGCGAAACGTCAACAGCGTAGGTGCCTCGACCCAACCGACGTAGCCGAACCCCGACTACGCCCTTCCTGGAAGTTTCCAGTCATTCGACAGGCTTCGGTATCGGCTACAGCCGCACTGGATTTTCGTAGGATGCGTGCAGGTCCGCCAAGACAAATTTAACCAAAGATATCTTTGCAACATTCAGAGATAGCTCAACGAAGTCAAAGGCTAACTGCAAATTGCCGTAAGGGCAATACGCTCTCATGACGTTACGTAAAGTATAGATTTTCTATTGTAACCGTTTTCTCAGTGGGTAATCCTTCCGCTTGTCAGTCTCGCCAATGAGGAGCGACAATGCCGGACCCCATCGCAGATATCACTCTCGGCGCCAGCATTCTTGGCATACCCTCGCCCCTCTCAGGGTCTTTGGACATCGATGCCGTAACGGGACTGCTTGTATCGTCCTCACTGCAATTAGATGTCGCCGGCGTGCAGGTGCCACTGCTCGATGTAGCGCTCTCAACAAATCCGACGACCGGCATCACGACGGTGACAGGAAGTACTCTGGCGAGCGGCTTGGGAACGGGCGTCACCTTGACCTTCACGGGAACAAGCCCGCCCACGGTGACGACGAGCATCTCCGCTCTCGGTGCTCCCGTCGTGACGAACACGCTCTCGGCGACAGCGGCGACCGTCTGCTACTGCACGGGCACGCGGATCCGCACAACGCGCGGTGACGTTGCGGTGGAGCATCTGCGCGTTGGCGACCTCGCGGTCACTGCCTCCGGCGAGCAACGCCCGATCCGCTGGATTGGCCATCGCGTGACCGAGACCAGCCGCTATACCGATCCCCACCTCGTGATGCCGGTGCGCGTATGCGCCCATGCCTTTGGCGAAGGGCGCCCCGCCCGCGACCTGCGGCTGTCACCCGGCCATGCGCTGTGCCTCGATCTCATGGGCGAGGTGCTGATCCCGGTCATGGCGCTGATTAACGGCAGCACCGTCCTCCAGGAGGAGGTCGAGAGCGTCACCTATTGGCATGTCGAACTCGACAGCCACGACATCCTGCTCGCCGAGAACATGCCGGCGGAAAGCTACCTCGACATGGCCAATCGTCGCTTCTTCGCGGAGGGCGACGTCGTCGACATCCTCGCCACACCGGATGGTGAAGCAACCTCTCGCACCCATGCCGACTTCTGCCGGCCGTTCTACGCCGCGGGTAGCTTCGTCGCCGTCGCCCGCCAGCAGCTGCAGCGCCGCCTGCCGGAACTGGGTTGGCGGCTGGAGCAGCTTGAGCCATGGGACGGGGTGGCGCTTCTTGTCGACGGGCGGCGGGTGGTGCCGAAGACGCGCGGCCTGAGCGCCTGCTTTGAACTGCCAGCGCAGCGGCTTGAGGAAGCAGGCGACGTTTGGCTCGTTTCGCCAACCGGAGTGGCGAGCGCGATCAGCGACAGCCGCGACGACCGGGCGCTGGGCCTATGCCTGGCCGCGGTGGTGATAGACGATGGGCTGGGCGCACCGCGCGCGGTGGCCCTCGACGATCCGAAGCTTGGCGAGGGTTTCCACGAGATGCAGGGCGACCACCGCTGGACGGCAGGGCGGGCGCGGCTGCCTGTGGAGCTTATCGCCGGTATGAGCGGGACGATGTTCCTGCGCCTGGATCTGCACGCTCCGCCGCTGCGGCGATGGGCAGCGCCAGAGGCAGGCGAATACGACGCGGCGGCGGAGGACAGAACTGCACCACCCGCCCTGCGCCTCGTCAGCTAGAGCAGTTTCGCTGAACGTCGGCGCAGGGGTGGGGATTCCATCCGGGTCGT
>CALMRL010000285.1:0-7296 GCA_937873345.1 uncultured Beijerinckiaceae bacterium
GCCTGAGATGGCATCCGGGCCGATCCGGGCTGCGAAGATCGTCCGCTCGGCCCGGATGCCATCTCAGGCGGCCCGCGCGAGGGCCGGGCGCAGCCGCATGAAGGCCCAGTCGAGCCACTCCGTCAGCGCGGCGATGTCGCCGGCCTCCACCGTGGCGCCGCACCACACGCGCAGGCCCGGAGGCGCATCGCGGTAGGCGCCGAAATCATACGCGACGCCCTCGCGCTCCAGTTCGGCGACGAGCGAGGCGGCGAAGGCGGCCTGCTCGGACGCCGGGCGCGAGGCGACCGCGGGGTCGACGATGCGCAGGCAGACGCCGGTGACGGAGCGGGTCGCGGGGTCCTTGGCGAGGTAGTCGATCCAGGGCGTGCGCTCGACGAAGGCGGCGAGCGCGGCGGCGTTGCGCTCGACGCGGGCGTGCAGCGCCGCCAAGCCACCGATCCCCTTCGCCCAGCCGAGGGCGTCGAGGTAGTCCTCGACGCAGAGCATGGAGGGCGTGTTGATCGTCTCGCCTGCGAACAGGCCTTCGATCAGCTTGCCTCCGCGGGTCATGCGGAACACCTTCGGGATCGGCCAGGAGGGGCGATGGGATTCCAGCCGCTCGACGGCGCGGGGCCCGAGGATCAGCATGCCGTGCGCCGCCTCGCCGCCCATTACCTTCTGCCAGGAGAAGGTGACGACATCGAGCTTGCTGAAGTCGAGCGGCATCGCGAAGGCGGCCGAGGTGGCGTCGCAGATCGTCAGGCCGGCGCGGTCGGCGGGAATGATATCCGCCGAGGGCACGCGCACGCCCGCCGCCGTGCCGTTCCAGGTGAAGACGACGTCGCGGTTGAAGTCGACCTTCGCGAAGTCGGGCAGCTCGCCGTAGGGGGCCACGAAGGTCCGCAGGTCGGCGATCGGCAGCTCCTCCGCCGCGTCGGTGACCCACTCCTTGCCGAAAGCCTCCCAGGCGAGGACATCGACGCCGCGCGCGCCGAGCAGCGACCACATCGCCATCTCCACCGCGCCGGTGTCGGAGGCCGGCACGATGGCGATGCGGTGGCTGTCGGGCACCTCCAGCACCTCGCGGGTCAGGTGAATCGCGCGGGCGAGACGCTCGCGGCCGGCGGCGGAGCGGTGCGAGCGCCCCGTGAGCACGCCCTCCAGGGCGGCTAGCGACCAGCCCGGCCGCTTGGCGCAGGGACCGGAGGAGAAGCGCGGATTGCCGGGGCGGCGATCGGGTTTTTGCGGAGTCATGGCATCGACCGGTGGGGCGAGGGGCACGGCCCCGCGCGGAGGGCGCGACAGATGCGAGCTGGGCGGGCCGCCGTCAAGCAGGCGCGGATCAGTTGTCAATCATGTAGCGCAGACCCGCGCGAGCCTCGTGCTCGTAGAGGGTGCCGCCTAGGCTGGCGATGTGTCCGAGGTTGAGGTAGCGGTAGCCAAGGTCGAGCTTGGTGTGAGGATAGATGTCGATCGCGATACCTGCCATGCCGGCAAAGGCGAAGTTGTAGTAGGTGCCGCTAGCGTTGCGATCAAAGTTCTCCGAGGTTGTCGAGCCGAACTGCGGATCGGTATATGTGACTTGGTAGGGTGCGCCGTTAGCTTGCAGGTAGCTGCTACTCGTCTGGTAATGACCGAAGCTCAAGCCGACACCAGCACCGATATAGGGCGTTACATGGTACCATGTTCCAAGATCGATGTAGCCATTGACGAGCACATCGTAGCTGCTGACATGCGCCTTGTAGTACCCTGTGCACTCTCCATCGCCGTAGGTAGGCATGGTGTAATCGGTTGTCCCCGAGGGAGTCTTTTGATTATAAGCGATGGCCGTAGGACAGAACACGCTGCCTGAACCGGATGATCCGTTGCTAGCCGTCGGCTGATGGTAGTCAAACATTATGTCCCCGCGCAGGAAGCGGTTGACTTGATAGCCTGCGCCTAGAGAGCCAACTAAGCGAGCGCTCGATCCGCCACCGAATACCACGCCGGGTGCGCCGGGCTGGACGCCGTCCCAGAATTGGTAGTTCGCCGGCGCCGTCGGCAGATTTGGCGCGTTAAGCTGAAGCTTTGGCACGCGCGCCGCGCCGACATCACCGCGAATGTACCACCCTGACCCGAATTCTACCTTGCTTTCCGGCAGCGTCACCACCGGCGGCGGCGCGCTGCCGAAGCCGTAGTCGAGATCGGCGGCCGAAGCCGTGCCGACTGGCAGTGCGGCGAGCATCGCGGTGGCGAGCATCGCCTTGAAGATGGTGGTGGGCGGGCGCATCGACATGGGGACGTTCCAGATGGGGACGATCCTGCGGGGGCGCGAAGCATCCCCGCTTCAGGGATCATCAACCATAAGGTTTAAGCGGGACTTAACCGTCGCCGACCGCCAAGCTGTCGTCGGAAGTTTCTTCACCCCGAAGACAAAAAAAGCACGGGCCGGAGCCCGCGCTGTGTTAACGCTTCATCAATATTTGGGTGGCGATGACGTCTGCCGCGTCAATACTTGCGGATCAACACCGGCGGCGCCACCAGAGGCTCGGCGAAGGCGTAGCGCAGGCCCAGCCGGATGTCATGGCTGTCGAGGTGGTAGTTCTGCACCTCGCGCGTGTTGTCGCCGCAGACCGGGGTGCCGCCGAAGCAGTTGATCGGGCCGGAGCTGATGCGGCCCATGTTGAGGTAGCGGTAGCCGAAGTCGAGTTTCAGGTGGGGCGTCAGGTCGTAGGCGAAGCCGGCCATGAAGGCGTAGGCGAGTTCGGTGTTGGTGTGCCCTTCCGAGGAGCCGCTGGGCTGGCCGAAGTTGGTCACGTTGTAGTCGGTCAGGCCGGAGAAGTGGTTGAAGGCCACGCCGACGCCGGCGCCGACGTAGGGGGTGATGCGGTACCAGGTGCCGATGTCGACGTAGCCGTTCACCAGCACGACGCCGTTGGTGATGTTGCCCTGGTAGTAGTCGGCGCCACCGGAACCCTGGGTCGGCTGGGTAAAGGAGTTGATGAAGAATTGATTCGGCGCAAAGCCCTCGACCGCGCGGTAGTGATCGCCGAAGCGGTACTCGCCGGTGACATCGGCGCGGAAGAAGCTGTTGAACTGGTAGCCGACGCCGCCGCCGAGGATGACCTGCGGCGACACGGAGTAGTGCTGGTTGAAGCCGTAGGGCTGGGACAGCGTCTGGCCGGCCGCAACGTTCGGGTTGCCGTTGGCATCGAAGCTGGTGGTGGCCGGCGTCGAGAAGTTGAAGTCCGGGTTGAACGTCGAATTGCCGTTGTGAAGCTGGAGGTTGCCTTCGCCGACATCGCCGCGGAGGTAGAAGCCGGAGAAGCCGATCACTGCCGGCGGCGGCGTGTAGACCGGCGCGGGCGGCGGCGGCAGAAGGAGGTCGGCGGCTTGAACCGTGGCCGTGACGCCAAGGCTCGCGACGCCGGCCAGGCAAAGGGCCTTGAGGCTGGCCATGGAAGGATGTCTCCACTGTAGGCCCGGGCAACATCGCCCGGGCATCCGATGGCTGAACATTGGCAGCACAAGTTTAAAGCCGACTTAACCCTAGCATTTAACCCTAAAACTGCGTTTCCTCTTGGTGGCGCGAGATCAAGCGTCCCATTTTCGCACACTTCGAAAGCTCGTCGGGCGATGAGTCGAAAGGCAGAGGTCGCGCGCTTGCCGCAGGCGCGGTGCGGCGGCATGGTCCCGCGCAACCGCGCGGGTGCGGCGGACGACGAAGCCCAGGGCGGACACGAATGACGATCGCGCAGACGACCGGCGGGGTCACCCGCAAGGCCAAGACGCCGCTCAACCGCGATCAGATCATCGGCTTCTGGAGCGCCTGGGCCGGCTGGATGCTGGATGGGATGGACTCCTTCATCTACGCGCTGGTGCTGGTGCCGGCGCTGAAGGAGCTGCTGCCGAAGTCCGGGATCGCCGCCAGCCCCGAGAACATCCCGAAGTACGGCTCGATCCTGTTCGCCCTGTTCCTCGTCGGCTGGGGCTTCTCCTTCATCTGGGGGCCGATCGCCGACAGGTTCGGGCGCACCAAGACCCTCGCCGGCACGGTGCTGATGTACGCCGTGTTCACCGGCGCCGCCTACTTCTCCGAAGGCGTCTGGCAGCTCGCGGCCTTCCGCTTCCTCGCCGGCATCGGCATCGGCGGCGAGTGGGCGATGGCCGGCACCTACGTCGCCGAAGCCTGGCCCGAGGATCGGCGCAAGATGGGCGCCGGCTACCTGCAGACCGGCTACTACGCCGGCTTCTTCGTCGCCGCCGGGCTGAACTACACGGTCGGCGCCCATCTCGGCTGGCGCGCGATGTTCCTGTGCGGCCTGGCGCCCGTGGTAGTCTCGCTGTTCACCCTGTTCGAGGTCAAGGAAACCAAGGCGTTCGAGAAGGTGGAGGCGCGGGGGGCCGCCGCCGCCGTCGGGCGCAAGGCGCCGCTCTTCGAGATCTTCGGCGCGCATTACCGCCGGCGCACGCTGGTCAACTCGGGGCTGCTCACCATCGCCATCGTCGGCCTGTGGGCCGGCGCGGTCTACGTGCCCTCGGCCGTGTCGTATCTGGCGAAGAACGCCGGCTTCGACGGCAGGACGATCCCGCAGCTCGTTTCCCTGGCGACCGCCGTGCTCTCGGTCGGCACCATCCTCGGCTGCCTCGCCCTGCCGCCGATGGCCGAGGCGATCGGCCGACGCAAGACGCTCGCTCTATACTTCACGATCATGCTCGTGGCGATCCCCGCGGCCTTCGGCTGGGCCTACGACCTGAAGGACGGGCTCGTCCCCTTCATCTGCTGCCTGTTCGTGCTCGGTTTCGGCGGCGGCAACTTCGCCGTGTTCTCGCTGTGGCTGCCGGAGCAGTATGAGACGCGGGTGCGGGCCACCGCCTTCGCCTTCGCCACCTCGGTCGGCCGCTTCATCGGCGCCGGCGTCAACTTCGGCCTCGCGGCGCTGGTGGCCGCTTTCGGCACGGTCGGCACCCCGGTGGCGCTCACCGGCCTCGCCTTCCTCATCGGCTTGGCGATCCTGCCGCTGGCGATCGAGACCAGGGGCGAGCGCTTGCCGAGCTGAACCGAACCCGGACCCCAGCGGCGCGGAACCAAAGCGGCGAGGCTCCTGTTCGCATGTCTTAAGACATTGGGGGCAAACCATGGAGCCGGTGCGGAAGCCGTCGACACGGGGGTTCGCTTCGATGGACCCCGAGAAGCAGCGCGCCATCGCCCGCAAGGGTGGCGAAAGCGTCCCCAACGAGAAGCGCAGCTTCTCGCAGAACCCTGGCCTCGCCGCCGAGGCGGGGCGCAAGGGTGGCCACAGCGTCAACCCCACCAAGCGCTCCTTCTCGCAGGACCACTCTCTGGCCTCCGCCGCCGGACGCAAAGGCGGCCATGCCAGCCACGGGCTTCCGCGCAAGGCCTGACGCTCAGGCCTTCGCGCTTAAGCCCGCTTGTCCGGCCAGCGGCATAGATCGGCGATCAGGCAGGTCGGGCAGTCCGGCGTGCGGGCCTTGCAGGTGTAGCGGCCGTGCAGCAGCAGCCAGTGATGGGCGTAGCGCCTGTACTTCTCCGGGATCACCGCCTCCAGTCCGAGTTCCACGGCCAACGGGTCCTTGCCGAGCGCCAAGGGGATGCGGTTGGAAACGCGGAATATATGCGTGTCCACGGCGATCGTGGACATGCCGTAGGCTGTGTTGAGGACGACGTTCGCCGTCTTGCGCCCGACGCCCGGCAGCGTTTCCAGCTCCTCGCGGCTGCGCGGCAGCTGGCCGCCGTACACGTCGATGAGGCGCTGCGACAGGGCAATGACGTTGCGCGCCTTGGTGCGGTACAGGCCGATCGTCCTGACGAGGTCACGCACCCTGTCCTCGCCCAGCGCCACCATCTTCTCCGGCGTATCGGCGAGGGCGAACAGGGCCGGTGTCGCGAGGTTGACACCGGCATCGGTGGCTTGCGCCGAGAGCACCACGGCGACGAGCAGGGTGTAGGCGTTGACGGAGGTCAGTTCGCTCGTCGGCTCCGGCTCGCGGCGCCGAAAGCGGTCGAACATCTCGGCCACCGCCTCCGGCCCGATCGGCGCCGCGCGGTGCGCCGGCAGCGGCGGCTGCGGAACGCCTGCAGCAACCATCGCGGCCGTCGCTTCGCGTGCGCTGTCACCTGCCTTGACCGCTCCGCCAGCAGTGGCTTTGAGTCGCGCTTTACCTTTGCCTTTCATCACCGGCAAACTAGCGCAATCGCGACCGTCCGCGCGACCATCTTTCCGTGACGCGCATCTTTCGCGACGCGGATGGCAAGAGAACAGCGAGGCTGCGATTGGACAAGGCGCGCTCCCCGGCCGCACGACCCGCGCCGGTCCTCGGCGCGGGTCCGGCCGAACACCGGTTGCTCGCCGTCCGGCTGGTGCCGCACCGATCGCTCTCGCCGGCGAACTTCCGCGTGCTGATGACGATCTTCGCCCTCGCCGGCACGGCGTCGAGCCTACCCTTCATCATGATGGGGGCCTGGCCGGTCGCAGGCTTCCTCGGCCTCGACGTGCTCGTGCTCTACGCCGCCTTTCGCGCCAACTTCCGCGCGGCGCGCGCCTATGAGGACGTGGTGGTGACGCCGATGGCGCTCAAGCTTGCCAAGGTGAGCGCCAAGGGCGTGCGCCGCGAGTTCCACTTCCATCCCGCCTGGGTGCGCCTCAACCGCGAGGAGCACGTGGAGTTCGGGGTGCAGCGCCTGTCGCTTCGCTCGCGCGGCCGTTCCGTCGAGGTCGCCGGCTTCCTCGGCCCCGACGCCAAGGCGGAGTTCGCGAGCGGGCTGACGCGGGCGCTGAACGAGGCACGCCGCGGCCCGCGATTCTCCTGAACCAAGTCTCATGATCCAAGTCTCGCAACGAAAACGGCCGCCCCGGAGGGCGGCCGTCGACGACGAGCGAGAGGTTCGGCCTACAGTCGGCTGACGCGGGCGAGGCGGGCATCGACTCGCGGCAGTTCGTGGGCGGCCATGGCTCGCAGTGCCGGATCGTCGCCGTTGGCGGCGTAGTCGCGGTACAGCACGGCGAGTTGGCGCAGGGCGTCCACCTGGGTCGCCTTGTACAAGGCATCGAACTGCCGTCCGCTGATCGTGCGCAGGCGGGAGAGGTCATCCCGGCCGGCCGGCAGCAACTGCGAGCCGATCGGCGCGGGCGAGGCGGGCGTCACGGTCAGCGGCGCGAGCGGCGAGTCGATGCCGACCGAGCGGCCGGTGACGAGATCGCCGACGCCGTTGGTCACGCCGGCGGCGACGTCGAGCGGCGCGGCGACAATGCCGCCGACGATCGGCAGCGCGCCCGGCACGGTGCCAAGCGCAGCCGCCTCGCCGCGGGGGGT
>CALMRL010000285.1:7306-7557 GCA_937873345.1 uncultured Beijerinckiaceae bacterium
GCACCCAGGCGGTCATCGAGTTGGCGGTGATCGTCTGCTCCCGCGCCTCGGAATGGGCGAAGGCGCGGATGGCGCGGCTGGGCGAGCGATCGAGGGCGATGCGGCTCGACTCGTCGAGGAAGACGACATTCGGACGAGCATTGGCGACGAAAGCGTCAGTGGCAGGCGAGGCGGCGAGGGCCGGAGCGGCGAACAGGGCGCCGACGGCGGCGAGCGCGAACGTGATTCTCATAATGGGTCCCCTTCCCATG
>CALMRL010000286.1:0-899 GCA_937873345.1 uncultured Beijerinckiaceae bacterium
GTCGTCCGCGCCCTGGAGGAGGCGGGCTACGTCGTCGACCGCGCCTTCGACGGCGAGGAGGGGCACTTCCTCGGCGACACCGAGCCCTACGACGCGGTGGTGCTCGACCTCGGCCTGCCGAAGAAGGACGGCATCTCGATCATCACCGATTGGCGCAAGGCCGGGCGCACCATGCCGGTGCTGATCCTCACCGCCCGCGACCGCTGGAGCGACAAGGTGCGCGGCTTCGATGCCGGCGCCGACGACTACGTCGCCAAGCCCTTCCACATGGAGGAGATCCTGGCGCGGCTTCGCGCCCTGCTGCGACGCTCGGTCGGCCACGCTTCGAGCGAGTTCACCTGCGGCCCGGTGCAGCTCGACACCAGGGCGAGCCGCGTCACCGTCAACGGCAATCCGGTCAAATTGACCTCGCACGAGTACCGGCTGCTCGCCTACCTCATGCACCACGCCGGCCGGGTGATCTCGCGCTCCGAGATCGTCGACCACCTCTACGACCAGGACTTCGACCGCGACTCCAACACCATCGAGGTGTTCGTCGGCCGGCTGCGGCGCAAGCTCGGCGTCGACATCATCCAGACGATGCGCGGCCTCGGCTACCTCGTCACCGCCGACGGGCAGGGCAAGGAGCCGCTGGAGGATGCGGGCAAGGCCGGGCAGGGCGGCCGTCCCGCCGCCGGTCGCTAGGGCATCGGGCCGAAGAGTGTCTCGGCGGTCTTCGAAAGAACCCGGTACGGCGCAAGATGCCGCGGCGTCGGAGCTGCTCCTCCATCCGGCGCGACGCCTCGACGGCCGCACCTCGTCCGCTGTCGAAGGCGCTTCCGGCCGGACCGCGCCCGCGGCGGCGCCGGGGCGCCGCGACCCTCGCCAGCGCTCGATCGCCAATCGCCTGTTCATCTCGG
>CALMRL010000286.1:909-1645 GCA_937873345.1 uncultured Beijerinckiaceae bacterium
GAGCGTGCTTTCCGTCGTCATCCTGCTCGTCGCCGGCCTGATCCTCACCGCGGTCTACCGTGCCGCCACCGAGGAGGCCTTCGACGAGCGCCTCGGCGTCTACCTCCGCGCCCTCGTCGCCGAACTCGTCGCCGACCGGCCCGACGACAGGGCGCCCGATGGCAAGGGACCGGAAGGCAAAGGATTAGAAGGCAAGGGCCCCGACATCGCCCCCCTCGCCGATCCGCAGTTCGAGCTGACCCTGTCGGGCTGGTACTGGCAGATCACCCGGCTGGATGGGCGCCTCCCGGACGTTCGCACGTCGCGCTCGCTGTTCACGACGAAGCTGCCCCGCCTCGCCGATTCCGGCGTCCCCGCCGACGTCGGCGGGGCGCGCCGCGGCTACGGCAGGGGGCCCGACGACCGCTCGCTGCGCATGGTGGAGAGGGTGATCGACACCGGCGACAACGGCATCTACCTTGTTTAGTTGGATGCGACGACGGGCGAGATCTACTCCCAGTTGCAGCAGTTCGAGATCGACCTCACCACCGCCTTCGTCATCCTCGCGGTGGTGCTCGTCGGCTCCACCGCACTGCAGCTGCGCTTCGGATTGAGGCCGCTGCGTCGCCTCCAGGACGGCGTCTCGGCGATCCGCCGCGGCGAGGCCCAGCGCATCGAGGGCGTTTATCCCATCGACATCGCGCCGCTCGCCAGCGAGCTGAACCTGATGATCGTCGCCATCCGCGACGTGGTGGAG
>CALMRL010000287.1 GCA_937873345.1 uncultured Beijerinckiaceae bacterium
TCCATCTCGCCTTCACCGTGCTCGGCTGCGCCGTCATCTGCCTCAACCAGATCAAGCGGTTTTGTTAGACGCTCTTAGGAGCAGGACAATGGCAGTCGCGTAGAGGAACGCGACGCCGTTCAGCAATATCGCATCCTCTGACCTTCCTTCCGCCCTTGTCCGTACGCTTGCTTACGAAGCTCCGCGCGGCATGGAGCAAGATAAAAGCCGCCATTCAGAAGAGAATGGCAGCGAATAGGATACTCCTGACTTTTCATCAATCATTTGTATGCTGAATGACGACGCATTGTTTGCTGTCAGACCAAGGGAAGTCGACTTTGAAAAAGATGAATTATTGAGATATGGAAATTTCCTGCCCAACATCTATCGTTAGCATCGAGGCTATATCGCGCCGGATCCCCTAACGCCGATAGCCTCCCGTTCTGTAAATCATGTGAGGTCCCTCTTGCGAATGCGACCCCGTTCGCGATGACGCAGTCGTCGTTCGTCGTCGACGATGATTCCTGGGCGATCCCACGCGCTGTGTCGAACCTCCGCGCGCATCGGCAATGCGACAGCTTCTGGCTGTTCGAGCTCGAAGCCGACGTCACGATCACCGCCGAATACGTCCTGCTTGAGCACCACATGGGACGCGTTTCGCCCGACCTGCAGCGGCAGCTCGCCGTCCACATCCGGCGCAAACGCTCGGCAGGTGGCGGCTGGCCGATCATAGCTGGCGGCGCCTTCGACCTGTCGGCGAGCGTCAAGGCCTATTACGCGCTGAAGCTCGTCGGCGATGACACCGACGAGCCACACATGCGGGAGGCGCGCGCCGCCATCCTGGCCGGCGGCGGCGCCGAGCGCGGCAACGTCTTCACGCGCATCCAGCTCGCCCTGTTCGGCGCGGTGCCGTGGCGGGCCGTGCCGATGATGCCAGTCGAGATCGTCGTCTTGCCGGCGCGCTTCACCTTCTCGATCTGGGCCGTCTCCTACTGGTCGCGCACCTGCATCGTGCCGCTGATGGTGATCCAGGCTTTAAGGCCGCGAGCCCGCAACCCGCTCGGCCTAGGCGTCGACGAGTTGTTCGCCACCCCGCCTGAGGCGGTCCGCGATTGGCTTGGGGCGGCCGATCGCACGCGCTGGGCGGCGCTGTTCCGCGTGCTGGACGGCTCGCTGCGCCGGCTCGAGCCACTCCATTTCGCCCGCTCGCATCCCCGCTGGCTGCGCGCGGCAAGCCTGCATCGAGCCGTGCGCTTCGTCGACGAACGCCTCAACGGCAGCGACGGTCTCGGTGCGATCTACCCCGCCATGGCCTATGCGGCGATGATGTACGATGCCCTTGGCGATGAGGCCAAGGTCGCGACGGCGTGGAGCGCCATCGATGGGTTGATCCGCCGCGAGGCGAGGGAAGCCTTCTGCCAACCTTGCCTATCGCCCGTGTGGGATACGGCGCTCGCCGCCCACGCCCTTGCCGGGAGCGGCGAGGATGTCTCGGCCGAAGTCGCCGCGGCCTGCGCCTGGCTCGCTGCCCGCCAGGTCAATGCCGTACGCGGCGACTGGTCGAGGAAGCGACCCAGGCTCGAACCGGGCGGATGGGCTTTCCAGTTCCGCAACGATCACTACCCCGACGTCGACGACACCGCGGTCGTGGGCATGCTGCTGCAGCGGCACGGCGCCTCCGAGCACCGTGACGCCGTCGAACGGGCCAGGCGCTGGATCGTCGGCATGCAGGGCCGCAGCGGCGGTTGGGGCGCTTTCGAGGCCAACAGCGATCGGACCATTCTCAACCACATCCCCTTTGCCGACCACGGCGCCCTGCTTGATGAGCCGACCGCCGACGTGACCGCGCGCTGCGTCTCCTTCCTGGCATCGCTCAGCATTTGCGAGGACGAGCGCGTGATCGCGCGGGCTGTAGCCTTCCTTCTTCGCGAACAGCGCGCCGACGGCAGCTGGTTCGGCCGCTGGGGGTGCAATCACATCTACGGTACCTGGTCGGTGCTCTCGGCGCTGTCGGCCACCGACGGCCACGACGAGGCGATCGATCGCGGCGCGCAATGGCTGCTCTCGGTGCAGCACGCCGATGGGGGCTGGGGCGAGGACGAGAGCAGCTACGACTCCGACCGCTACGTCGCGGCCTCCGCCGCGCAACCCTCGCAGACCGCCTGGGCGATGCTCGGGCTGATGGCGGCCTTGCGGCCCATCCCGCCGTGGAGGCGGGAGCGGCCTTCCTGCGCCGAACGCAGTCCGCTGACGGCGGCTGGATCGACGAGCGCAACGCCGTCGGCTTTCCCCGCGTTTTCTACCTCCTCTATCGCGGCTACGGCGCGTACTTCCCGCTTTTCGCGCTGGGTCGCCTGGGGGCCGCCAGAGCAGGACGCGCGCCGTTCCGCCCGGGGCTTTGACGTCGGCCGAACCTCTTTCGGCCGGGGGCGCCGGTCCCGGCCGAGGGTCGCCTGCGATCTGGCCGAGCTACCGCCGCTTTCCCGCGAGACCAGCGCGTCCGGATCGCCGATGCTGCGGCGGCCGTGGCCGCCAGCATGCGCTGCTGGCTGCTCGGCCAGTTCATCAGCATGGCGTACATCGGCCTTGCGGCCGGATTCGCGACTTGGCTCGTCGGCCTGCGGACCCCGGTTGCGCTCGGCCTCATCGCCGCTCTGGCCGAATTCGTGCCCTACATCGGAGCCGTCCTCGGCTTCCTGCCCGCGCTTCTCGTCGCGCTCTCGATGGGCTCCCATGCGGCGCCTTGGACGATCGCCGCCTTTGCCGCGATCCACCTCATCGAGTCTAACCTGCTGGCGCCACTGGTGCAGCGCTGGGCAGTTTCGGTCCCACCCGCGATGCTGCTTGTGGGCATCGCGGCCGCCTCGACCTTGTTCGGCATCTTTAGCCTCGTCTTCGCAGCGCCGCTGACCGTGGTCACGATCACCGCGGTAAAGACGCTTTACGTCCGCGATACCCTGGGCGAGTCCGTGACGCTGCCGTTGAGGCACGAGCGGCCGAACGAGGGACCTCCGAGCGTTCCGTGACTGCCCCGGCCCCGCGTCGGCCGCGGTCGGCGCGATGGTCCGGCGCCCGCATGGTCGCAAGTGCGTCGACAGAAGCGTCGCTCCGCAGGCTGCGGCGGCAATTTTTTCGAAGCCCTCCGAGTTCGCACGCGAAATAAGGGCATCAAACCGGGGCTTGATCACGCCGCGATGGAGCGAGCTGGTGACGAGCATGGTCATCTTCCAGACCGTCGGCGGACGTCGCGCCCCAGATTATTTTTCGATGCTGTCGCCACTGTCCAACTGGCGCAAGGCTCGCGGGCGCGGCGGTCCGGTCGTATCGGCGCCTGACGGAGGCAGCGATGGGCATCGCGCACGGCCAAGGCATCGAAAGCACGGCGGCCGTGCTGCACCATCCCCTGCACCCGGTGGCGGTCGCCCTGCCGATCGGCAGCCTCATCTTCGCGCTCGCCGCCGACGTCGCCTTCCTGTGCACGGGTCGCGCCTTCTGGACCGGGGCCGCCTTCTGGCTCCTCTGGGCCGGCATCCTGACCGGGCTGGCGGCGGCCGCGCTGGGGATGATCGACTGTCTCGCGATCGGCGAGGTGCGCAAGCTGAAGACCGCCAAGCTGCACGCCGCAGGCAATGCCGCCGCGATCCTCGTCGCCACCGCCAACATGGTCGTGCATTGGGTCGTGCCCGACCCGCCGCTGGGCTGGCTCGCCGTCATCCTATCCGCCGCCACGATCGGCATGCTCGGCGTCACCGGCTTTCTCGGCGGTGAGCTGTCCTACAGGTATCGCATCGGGCAGATCGCGTCACAGCACGGCGGCGGTGCCCCGGACCCGATCGCGACCGAGCTGCTGCTGACGCGCCGCCGGAAGAGGGCCTGAGATCATGGGGATGCGTCATGAGGACGGCATCGAGAGCACGGCGAGCGTCCTTCGTCATCCCGTCCACCCGTTGCTGGTGCCGCTGCCGATCACGGCGTTCCTCGGCGTCTTCGTCGCAGATTTTGTCGACCTGTTCGCCCACAGCGCCTTCCTCGCCGAGCTTTCCTTCTGGCTTCTGGTCGCCGGCATCGCCACGGGCATCCTGGCCGGTATCGCCGGCGCCATCGACTTCATGACGTTGCCGGGCGTGCGTTCGCTGGATGCCGCGCAGGTCCATGCCATAGGCAACTGTGCGGTGCTCGTCGTTGCGCTGTGCAACCTCGGTGTGCGCTGGTACCAGCCCGCGCATTTCGCCGGCTGGCCGATCCTGCTCTCGGCCGGCACGGCCGGGCTGCTGGCGATCACCGGCTGGCTCGGCGGAAGCCTCGCCTACAAACACCGCATCGGGCAGATCGCACCGGAGCACGGCGGCATGAATCTCGCCCGGCCCGGCGGCGAGTGAGGCAACGGCGGAGATAGACCGGCATGATCGCGCGAAGCGGCGGCAGCTGTCACGAGATGGACGCTCGAACGTTCGACGCGCAGGTCGCTCCGCCCGCCTCGTCCGCGACACCCGTTCCGTGGCATTCGCCTGGCCCCGACAAAGCGCCGGGGTTCCGCCGTCGGTGGCAGGCGCCGCCTGCGCCGCCGGCGCGAGGGGGCGCGGCAGGAAACACTTCAGGCATGCTTGGATGCCCCCCGCGACAAGGCCAGCCGCGGGGACCGGGCATCGCGCATCGTCGCGTGAGGGTCGTCAGTCCGCGAGCCGTAGAGCGAAGAGATAGGTCTTCGCCGCGACGAAGAGCGTGCGCCCTTCCTCGCCGCCGAAGCAGCAGTTCGAGGGCGTCGTCGCCGTCGAGAAGAAGCCGAGCTTGCTGCCGTCCGGCGCGTAAACGTGGATGCCGTCGCCCGCCGTCGTCCACAGCCAGCCCCGCCCGTCGGTGGCGAAACCGTCGGGGTAGCCGTGGTCGGTCCGGCAGAACAGCCGCCGGTTGCTCAGCGACTGGTCGTCCGCGACGTCGAAGGCAAGCACCTCGTGTGTGTCCTGAGCATGGCCGCCGATGATCTCGCCGAGCGAGCGGGCCGTGTCGGAAACGTTGAGGGTGCGTTCGTCGGGCGAGAAGAAGACGCCGTTCGGCTGCTCGAAATCCGCCATGCGCCGCAACTCGCCCGTCGCGGGGTCGAAACGGTAGACAGAGCGGTGATCGAGCTCCGGCTCGACGACCGAGCCCTGGTTCGGCATCAGTATGCCGAAGGTTGGATCGGTGAACCAGATCGCTCCGTCGCGCGCCACCGTGACGTCGTTGGGCGAGTTCAGCCTGCGGCCCTCGTAGTGCGTGATGATCGGCTCTGCGCCGCCGTCTCCGGCACTGCCGTCGCCCGTGGAGCGGCTGATGCAGCGGCGACCGTGCTCGCAATGCACCGGTACGCCGTCGGCACCGATGGCGTTGCCGTTCATGAAGAAAGTCGCATCAATCGTCGTCTCGACGCGCCCGTCCTCGTACCAGGCGAGCAGACGACGATTGGGCACATCCGACCATAGCAGGCGGTCGTGAGTCAGATCCCAGATCGTGCCCTCGCCGTGCAGGGTGAACTGGTAGAGCACGTCGAGCCGCGGCTTAGCCGGCAGCACCTCGGCGAGGCGGTCGTCGCGAACATCGACGCCGGGCCAACCTTCCACCGGTTTTGCCGGCGAGGGCTGGCGCAGCAGTCGTCCCGGCAACAGCGTAGCATCGACACCCATCCGCCGTCCCTTTCGCGAAAAGCCGCGCGGAGGTATCGGCCTCTTGGGCAGGGCCGCCGTCGCGCCCGAGAAGCAGCAGCGACCGCAGCGGCTGGCAGGGTCAGACGCCGCACGCTGCTCCATTTGCGTTGCTTCAAGCCCGGCGGAGCAACAATGGTTTCGTCGGATCACGATCTTCTTGCCACGAGTAATATCGGCCGGATTCCTGCAGCCGTCGGACCGCTGACATGGGCGATACTCACGCAGACGTCGATCACGGTAACGGCGTAGGTTGGTGTGGGCGGCGTCATCGCCGTAGCGTTGTGCCATGGTTCGATCGCGCCGACCATTGCAGCTGCCATGTGC
>CALMRL010000288.1 GCA_937873345.1 uncultured Beijerinckiaceae bacterium
GCGCTCGGGGCGCATCGAGACGGACGTGCGCCGCTCGGCGGCGTGAGCGTCGGCAGCGATCCGTCATTGCGAGCAGCAGGGCGCAACGCCGATCCCGTGCGCCTTGCCGCCCGGTCGCCCGCGCTTTAAGGAGCGGTCATCCCCCAGGCCGCCGGCCGGCGGGGTCGGAGAGACCATGCGCGCCGTCCTCGACGTCATCCTGCTGGTGCTGCAGCTCTACACCTATGTCATCATCATCGTGGCGATCATGTCCTGGCTGATCGCCTTCAACGTGATCAACGTCTACAACAACGTCGTCCGTGCGATCTGGGATGCCCTCAATGCCCTGACCGAGCCGCTGCTGCGCCCGATCCGCAACATGCTGCCGAGCTTCAGCGGCCTCGACCTGTCGCCGATCGTGCTGCTCCTGCTGATCTTCCTGCTGCAGGACGTGATCGCCAAGTACATCTACCCCAACGTGTTCTGACACCGGGCCGCCCGACATCGATCGCGCGAAGGTGTTTTGCATCGCGCTCGGCTTGCGCGCTAAGCGATCTCGAACCATCATGATCGGCCAACCCCACCGGTTGCGGCACGCGACTGGTGGAGACCGGTCGCAGGACCACGCCGGCGTCGAGTCCTCACGAAGCCTTGACCGGCAATTCTGCCGTTCATCCCCACGTTGTGCTCTGCGGAATGCTGTCGACCGCCCTTGGTCGAACGCGTTCCTCCTCCGATCTGTCCGTCAGCGTGGGCCCGCCTGAGGGCGCGCCCCATCCAGGGTTGACATGGGCCTCGTCCTCTACGCGCTGAAGTACCGAGTCACCTTCTTCGTCCTCGGCGTGGTGATGCTGCTCGGCGGCATCGGCTCGGCGATCGTGACGCTGAAGGACGTGCTTCCCGTCGTCGACATCCCCGTGGTGGTCATCGTCTGGACCTACACCGGCCTCGACACCACCGACATGGCCAGCCGCATCACGACCTATTCGGAGTTCGGCCTCACCAACAACGTCAACAACATCCACCGCCTGGAGAGCGAGACGCTCCAGGGCACGACGATCGAGAAGGTGTATTTCGATCCCTCCGTCTCGATCGATCTCGCCATCGCTCAGGTCGTCTCCTCGGTGAACTCGATCCGTGCGGTGATGCCGGCCGGCGTGCAGCCGCCGGTGGTGCTGCGCTTCTCCGCCTCTTCGCAGCCGGTGATCCAGCTCGCGCTGACCTCGGCGACGCAGAGCGGCGCCGCCCTCTCCGACTACGCGATGTACCGCATCGGGCAGACGCTCTCGACGACGCCGCGCGCTACGCTGCCGGCGCCCTACGGCGGCTAGCAACGACTGATCCAGGTCGACCTCGACCTCCACGCCCTGCAGGCCAACGGCCTGACCCCGACCGACGTGATCACCGCCGTCGCCAACCAGAACGTGGTGGTGCCCTCGGGACTGGCGAAGTTCGGCAACATCCAGTACCCGATCCGCCTCAACGCGGCGCCCGAGCAGCTCGCCGATCTCAACACGATCCCGATCAAGGTGGTGAACGGCACGCCGGTGCTGGTGCGCGACGTCGCCTACGTCCGCGACGGCTCGCCGCCGCAGCAGAACTTCGTGCGCGCCAACGGCACCAACGCCGTGCTGATGCCGATCTACAAGAACGGCCCGGCCTCGACGCTGACGGTGGTGAACTCGGTCAAGGCGGCGATGCCGGTCATTCGCGCCGCCGCGCCCAAGGGCGTCGACATCAAGCCGCTGTTCGACCAGTCGGTGTTCGTCTCCAACGCCATTTCCGACGTGATCCGCGAGGCGCTGACCGCCGCCGCGCTGACCGGGCTCACCATCTTCATCTTTCTCGGCTCGTGGCGCTCGACGCTGGTGGTGCTGGTCTCGATCCCGCTGTCGATCCTTACCTCCCTGGCGGTGCTGTCGCTGATCGGCGAGACGATCAACGTGATGACGCTCGGCGGCCTCGCGCTCGCGGTGGGCATCCTCGTCGACGACGCCACCGTCGCGGTGGAGAACACCTACCGGCTGATGGAGGAGGGCCAGCCCTTCCGCAAGTCGGTGGTCGAGGGCGCCGCCGGCATCGCCAAGCCGGCGCTGATCTCGACGCTCGCCATCTGCACGGCCTTCGTCTCCGTGCTGTTCCTCACCGACACGCCGAAGTATCTGTTCACGCCGCAGGCCTACGCCGTGGTCTTCGCGATGCTCGCCTCCTACGTGCTGTCGCGCACGATCGTGCCGATCCTCATCGACATCCTCGTCGCCAAGGAGTTCGACCAGCGTTTCGGCCCGAACGGCAGCCACCACGGCGGACATCGGGAGGACGGCAGGAAGCCGGGGCTGGTCGCGCGTTTCCAGGCCGGCTTCGAGCGGCGCTTCGCCATCTTTGAGCGCGGCTATCTCGGCCTGCTCCACGTCACCGTGCGCCGCCGCTTCCTGACGCTCGGCGTCGCAGCCACCGTCTTCGCGATCGCCGGCGTGCTGTTCGTCTTCGTCGGCGAGGACTATTTTCCGGCGATCGACTCCGGACAGATGACGTTGCACATCCGCGTGCCGTCGGGCACCCGCATCGAAACCACCGAGGAGCGCTTCGCTTCCATCGAGAAGTCGGTGCGCGGCGCCATTCCCAGCGGTGTCGATCTGGTGCTCGACAACGTCGGCCTGCCCTCGATCAACTACAATTTCGCCTTCGGTGACGGTTCCTTCGTCGGCTACAACGACGGCGAGATGCTGATCCAGCTGAAGGACGGCCATCCGCCGACAGCCGACGTGCAGCAGACGCTGCGCCGCGTGCTGCGCGCCGACTTCCCCGACACGATCTTCTACTTCCAGCCCTCCGACATGGTGACGCAGATCCTCGACTTCGGCACGCTCACCTCCGTCGACGTGCAGGTGACGGGACGCCATCAGGCGCAGGACCTTGCCGCGGCGCAGTCGATCGTGCGCAAGCTGCGCCTTGCCAAGGGTGCGGTGGACGTCCACCTGCAGCAGATCATCGACGCACCGGAATACTTCGGCACCATCGACCGCGAGATGGCGAGCGAGATGGGCGTCACCACGCAGCAGATCGCCAGCGCCATCAACGTCTCGCTGTCGGGCTCCTACCAGGTGACGCCGAACTTCTGGTCCGACCCGAAGACCGGCATCCCCTACCAGCTCTGGGTGCAGACGCCAGAATATCGCAACGACACGCTGGATGCGGTGAAGACCACGCCGATCTCGGTTTCGGCGAACGGCTCCAATCCCGGTGTCCTGAACTTCCTCAGCTCGGTGACGCAGCTGCGCCGCCAGTCCGAGCAGACGGTGGTGAACCACCTCAACGCCCAGCCCGTCTTCGACGTGCTCGGCAACGTGCAGAACGCTGACCTCGGCTCGGTGTCGCGCGAGATCAACCGCATCATGGTGGAGGAGCAGAAGACGTTGCCGGCGCCTGACAAGATCGTCGTCCGCGGCCAGATCGAGCAGATGCATTCTGCCTTCTTCAACATCGGCATCGGCCTGATGATCTCGGTGGTCGCCGTGTACCTCCTGATGGTGCTGAACTATCAGAACTGGGGCGATCCCTTCGTCGTGCTCTGCGCCCTGCCGCTCGCCTTCTGCGGCATCGTGGTGAGCCTGTTCGTCACCCAGACCGCCTTCTCGATCCCCTCGCTGTTCGGCGCGATCATGAGCGTCGGCGTCGCGAGCGCGAACTCGATCCTGCTCGTCACCTTCGCCCGCGAGCACCGCGAGGCGACCGGCTGCTCGGCTCTGGAAGCGGCGATCGAGGCCGGCACGATGCGCCTGCGCCCGGTGCTGATGACGGCGGGCGCGATGTTCGTCGGCCTGATCCCGATGGCGATCGGCATCGGCGAGGGCTCTGAGCAGAACGCCGCCCTGGCCCGTGCCGTGCTCGGCGGCGTGGCGGTCGGCACCTGCTCGACGCTGCTGTTCGTCCCCTTCCTGTACACCGTCCTGCGCCGCGGCCCGGCCAAGCCGGTCGAGGACTACCTATGACCCACGCGCGCGATCCCGGCCCCGCCGATTCGGCCATGCCGGCCGGGAACCGGGTTACGGAGGAGCAGACCGGCGCGCAGGTCGCCGCTCGCTCGATGGAAAACCCGCCGCCCGTGCCGCGCAAGCGGGTCTTCGCGGTGGTGCTGCTGTTGCTCGCCTGCCTCATCGGTTACGGCGCCTTCAAGCATTGGCAGACGAGCCAAGCCGCCGACGAGGCGCAGCGCGAGGTGCGCGACTTCGTTCCCGCCGTGCAGACCATCGAGGCGCGCGGCGACGACGCGCCGCGCAAGCTGACCCTGCCCGGCCAGACCGAGCCCTTCGACATGGCGACGATCTATCCCCGCGCCACCGGCTACGTTGTGGAGCGCCACGTCGACATCGGCTCGCGCGTCAAGAAGGGCGATCTTCTGATCCGCATCGCCGCGCCCGACGTCGATCAGCAGCTCGCCCAGGCCAAGGCGCAGCTGGAACAGGTCAAGGCGGCGCAGGCGCAGGCGCAGGCCTCGCTCGACCAGTCCAAGGCCAACCTCGAACTCGCCAACGTCACCTTCAAGCGCACCAACCAGCTGACGCAGCGCGGCTACGAGACGGTGCAGAACAACGACAACCAGCGCACCCAGGTCGATTCGCAGCAGGCTTCCGTCGAGACGGCGCAGGCTGGCATCAAGGTCGCCGCCGCCAACGTGCTGGCGCAGCAGGCCACCGTGGACAGGCTGGAGGTGCTGACGCGCTTCGAGCAGGTGGTGTCGCCCTACGACGGTATTATCACCACCCGCGGCGTCGATGTCGGCGACCTCGTCAACGCCGACACCAAGTCCGGCGCACCGCTGTTCACGGTAGCCAGGGACGACGTGCTGCGCGTCTCCGTCAATGTGCCGCAGAGCGACGCCTTCGGCATCCGCGACGGCCTCGACGCGGAGACCTTCCTGCCGCAGATGCCGGAGAAGACCTACACCGGCAAGGTGGCGCGGTCCTCGGTGGCCCTGCTCAATGCGTCGCGCGTGCTTAATACGGAAGTCGACGTCGCCAACCCGCGGGGCGAGCTGAAGCCCGGCGCCTTCGTCAACGTCACCTTCTCGATCCCACGCCTACGCCCGGCGATCATGGTGCCGGCGGAGGCGCTGATCTTCAATGCCCAGGGGCTGCAGGTCGCGACCGTGCAGGACGACGAGGTGCATCTGCAGGCGGTGGCGATCTACCGCGACTTCGGCAAGACGGTGGAGTTGCGCGACGGCTTGAACGGCGGCGAGCAGGTGATCCTCAACCCGCCGATCGATCTGACCGACCACATGCATGTCAAGGTCAAGCAGCCTCCGCAGGAAGAAGCGAAGAAGTGAGGGTGGACAGGGCGCTCGGGGCTGGCATGCCCTTTTGCCCCGCCAGCCGTGCCGGAAGGGGAAAGCCGGCGATTGCGATGCGTGCCGCTTCGCCGTAACTAGAAGCCTTACGGATCCGGCATGCCGCCGGCGCGCGAGTATCGATGACCGACACCAACGCAGGCCGCGTTTCCCTTGAAGCGGCCCGTCCCCTCTCCCCCCATCTGCAGGTCTACCGTCCCCTCCTGACGATGGTGATGTCGATCACCCATCGCATCACCGGCATTGCGCTCTATGCCGGTACGGTCCTGCTCGCCTGGTTCCTCCTCGCGCTGGCCGCCGGCCCAGGCCCGTTCTCGATCGCCTCGGCGGTGTTCGGCTCGATCATCGGGCAGGTTATCCTATTCGGCTTCACCTGGGCGCTGTTCCAGCACCTTCTCGGCGGCATCCGGCACTTCGTCTGGGACATGGGCTACGGGATGGAGCATCCCGAGCGCGAATATCTCGCTTTGATGTCGGCTATCGGCGGCATCACGCTCGCCGCGGTCGTCTGGATCATCCGCTTCCTGGTCTGATCCGTCCGACGAACTCCGATCGAGAGAAGCGAACCCGATGGCGAACGACGTCCAATCCCTGCAGACCGCCTCCAAGAAGATCCGCCATCTCGGATCGGCCAAGTCGGGCGTCACCCAGGCGCGGATGATGCACATGACCTCGATCGCCCTGATGCCGCTGACGATCGCCTTCGTGTGGATCCTGCTCGGCCTGATCGGCAAGGACTACGCGGGGGTCCATGCCTCGCTCGGACATGTCGTCCCGGCGCTGGTCGTGCTCCTGTTCACGGGGGTCGGCATCTACCACATGCAGCTCGGCATGCGGACGATCATCGAGGACTACATCCATGGCCGTCATGCCAAGGAGTGGTCGCTGATGGCCAACGCCTTCTTCTGCATCGGCATCAACATCGCCTGCCTCTTTGCCATATTGAAGGTCGGTTTCTCGGCCTGACGGCGAGCACACGTCTACGGAGGATCGCTCCACCCATGGTCACCAACGCTTCCGCCGGCCACAACGGCGCCGCTCCCGGCCAGAACGGCAAGACCTATCCCATCACCGACCACACCTTCGACGTGGTGGTGGTCGGCGCCGGCGGGGCCGGCCTGCGCGCCACCGTCGGCTGCAGCCAAGCCGGCCTGCGCACCGCCTGCGTGACCAAGGTGTTCCCGACCCGCTCGCACACCGTCGCCGCGCAAGGCGGCGTCGCCGCGTCGCTCGGCAACATGGGCTCGGACAACTGGAAGTGGCACATGTACGACACCGTGAAGGGGTCGGACTGGCTCGGCGACCAGGATGCCATCGAGTACCTCTGCAAGAACGCCCCCCAGGCGGTGTACGAGCTCGAGCACTGGGGCGTGCCCTTCTCGCGCACCGAGGACGGCCGCATCTACCAGCGCCCCTTCGGCGGCATGACCACCGACTTCGGCAAGGGGCCGCCGGCGCAGCGCACCTGCGCCGCCGCCGACCGCACCGGCCATGCCATCCTGCACACGCTGTATGGCCAGGCGCTGAGGAACCAGACCGAGTTCTTCATCGAGTTCTTCGCCATCGACCTGATCATGGATGAGGATGGGCGCTGCGTCGGCGTGGTCTGCCTGAAGCTCGACGACGGCACCATCCACCGCTTTCGCGCGCAGATGGTGATCCTCGCCACCGGCGGTTACGGCCGCGCCTATTTCTCGGCCACCTCGGCTCACACCTGCACCGGCGACGGCAACGCGATGGTGCTGCGCGCCGGCCTGCCGCTGCAGGACATGGAGTTCGTGCAGTTCCACCCCACCGGCATCTATGGCGCCGGCTGCCTGATCACGGAGGGCGCTCGCGGCGAGGGCGGCTACCTCACCAACGGCGAGGGCGAGCGCTTCATGGAGCGCTACGCGCCCAGTGTGAAGGACCTCGCGCCGCGCGACATGGTCTCGCGCGCGATGACGATGGAGGTCCGCGAGGGCCGCGGCGTCGGCCGCAACAAGGACCATATCTTCCTGCACCTCGACCACCTCGACCCGGCCGTGCTGCACGAGCGGCTCCCCGGCATCTCGGAGTCGGCGCGCATCTTCGCCGGCGTTGACCTGACCCGCGAGCCGATCCCGGTGATCCCCACCGTGCATTACAACATGGGCGGCATCCCCACGAACTATCACGGCGAGGTCTTGCGCAAGAAGGACGGCGACCCCGACGTCATCGTGCCGGGCCTGATGGCGATCGGCGAGGCCGCCTGCGTCTCTGTCCACGGCGCCAACCGGCTCGGCTCGAACTCGCTGATCGATCTCGTGGTGTTCGGCCGCGCGGCGGGGCTCAAGGCGGCGCAGGTGGTGACGCCCGGCACCAAGCAGGCCGACCTGCCGAAGGGCTCGGCCGAGATGGCGCTCGGCCGCCTCGACCGCTTTCGCAATGCCAGCGGCGCCACGCCGACCGCCGAGATTCGGCTGCAGATGCAGAAGGTGATGCAGGCGAACTGCGCGGTCTACCGCACCGGCGAGACGCTGGAGGAAGGTTCGAAGCTGATCCACGAGGTGTGGGGCGGCAACGAGGACATCGGCATCGCCGACCGCTCGCTGATCTGGAACTCCGACCTCGTCGAGGCTCTGGAGTTCGACAACCTGATCGTGCAGGCCGTGGTGACGATGGACGGCGCCAACAACCGCACGGAGTCGCGCGGCGCCCACGCCCGCGAGGATTACGCCGAGCGCGACGACAAAGCTTGGATGAAGCATACGCTGGCGACGATTGATCCGGAGTCCAAGGAAGTATCGATCGATTACCGTCCGGTGCATAGCTATACGATGAGCAACGACATGCAGTACATCGAGCCAAAGGCGAGGGTATATTGAGTGATTATTTTATCAAGTAAATTTTGTCGGCTGACAATATCAAGGGAATGCTGAGAATAAGAAAAGAGCGGCAAAAATCCGAAGACAGTTTTTGATACTGCCGTTGAGAATGTGAAAAGTAATACTTTTCCATAAATTTAGTATGCAGTCGTTGATATCTTGCTTTTCTATGCACAGTTCGTCATACCGGCTTAAATCGGCAATTCGATCTTAGAGTTGAGTCCTTCCGGTCTAAGTTGAATTGCACAGCGGCGACGTAGTTGCGCGCTGTGCCGGTGCGAACAGGTCGTTGGTGCGGCCGATGGCTTTCCAAGCCGCAGTGATAGGCGTCGCCCCCGTCATCGCGAGCGCCAGCGAAGCAACCCAAGGGGCAACGGTAGCAACATCTCGCGGGATGGTCTCTTGCCGCTCCCGGGTTGCTTCGGCCATGGCTCGCAATGATGGAAAGCGTCGGCTCGTCGCCGTTTCACGGCACCCGTGCGGAGCTGTCCACATCCCATCGGGGGGCCGGCTCGTCCGATCGCTTGACTCCCCGCCGCCTGAGAGAAATTGTCTAGAACAAACAGCGAACATGAGACACGGAGTCGCCGATGCCGCCCGATGCTCGAGGAGATAGACTGGTCGAGCTGCGCCGTGCCGTCGCGCGCATCGAGGGCGACGCAGGGCCAAGTGCGGCGGGGAGCGACAGGATCGCGCTCGGCGCCAGCCCGCTGGCGCTCGACCGCATGCTCGGCGGCGGCCTCAGGCGCGGCACGCTGGTCGAGGTCGTCGCGGCAGGGGCGCGCGACGCCGGCGCGGCCTGCGGCTTCGCCCTGG
>CALMRL010000289.1 GCA_937873345.1 uncultured Beijerinckiaceae bacterium
GCGCAAGCCTTCGCGGAGGACAGCGGGGGCGCCGCCGCGCTCGCGCGCTGCTCCGCCTCCAGGATCGTCCGCGCCGCGCGGGTGCAGGCGACGTCGCGCCGGCGCGGCCGCATCTACCACCTCGCCGGCTACGACTGGCTCTACGGCGCCTGACCGCGAGGCGTCCCGACGCGATCGTGACCGTCGCGGGCGCCGGTCGCGGGCGACGACGCGTGACAGTTGCCGGCGCCCCCGCTAGTCAGGGAGCCTGGGGACGGCAGCGGGGGGCCGGATCGATGGACCGGGCCGACCGCGACGCCTTCCAGGAAGGTTTTGTCGAACCGCCCGACCTGCGCTCGGCCCACGTCGTCGTCGTCGGCAACGAGAAGGGCGGCACCGGCAAGTCGACGCTGTCGATCCACCTCTCCGTCGCCCTGATGAAGGCCGGCTTCCGCGTCGCCACGCTCGACCTCGACACCCGGCAGCAGACGCTGACGCGCTTCTTCGAGAATCGCCGGTCGTTCGCCGAAAGCTCGCCGTGGACGGTCGAGCTGCCCCACCACTTCGCCTTGGCGCGGGGCAGCTCCGACAATGTGCGCGACAACGAGACGGTGGAGTTCGGTGCCTTCGCCGAGGCGATCGGCGCCGTCGAGCACGCCTACGAGTTCGTGGTGATCGATACCCCCGCCTCCGACTCCTACCTGATGCGGCTCGCCCACTCGCTCGCCGACACGCTGGTGTCGCCGGTGAACGACTCCTACATCGACGTCGACGTCTTCAGCCGCGTCCACCACGACCGCTCGAAGCGCGGCGCGGTGGCGCACTACGCCGATCTGGTGATCGAGGCGCGACGCAAGCGCCACCTCGTCGACCAGGGGCTGATCGATTGGGTCCTGGTGAGGAACCGCATCGCCTCGCTGCAGTCGAACAACGCCAAGCAGATCGCCGTCTCGCTCGGGCGGATGGCTGGGGAGCTGAAGTTCCGCGCCGCCGACGGGCTGCACGACCGCGTCATCTTCCGCGAGCTGTTCCCGATCGGCCTCACCGCCCTCGACCCGATCGAGGAGGCGATGCGAACCGGCGCGCTGTCGTCCTCGCAGCTGTCCGCCCGCCGCGAGATCGAGGGGCTCGTCGAGACGCTGCAGTTGCCGCGGCGCGGCTCCGGCCTGGCACACCTGCAGGCCCGTCACGAGTGGTTCAACCGCATCGCCGATGTTTATCGAGAGATGGGCGTGGCCTGCTGACGCCTGCCCGCGTCAGGTCTGGACATCCAGTTCGCCGATCTCGACCGGCTCGACGCGGGCCGCGGCGATCCATTCGGCCATCGCGGGCAGCGCGAACAGCGTCTCGCAATAGGCGCGGGCCGTCTCGTCGGCCGGCACGCGGTAGGTGCGGATGCGGGTCGCCACGGGGGCGAACATCGCGTCGGCCATCGTCGGACGGCCGCCGAACAGGTAGGGGCCATCCGAGCGCGCGAGACAGTCGCGCCAGATCGCGAAGATGCGGTCGAGGTCGGCTTGGGCGCGCGACCATACGCGAAAGCCGGGGAAGTCGCCGCGCAGGTTCATCGGTAGCGCCGAGCGCAGCGGCGCGAAGCCGGCGTGCATCTCGCTCGAGACCGATCGGCAGCGCGCCCGCTCGGCCCTGTCCTCCGGCAGCAGGCCGGCCCGCGGCAGGAGTTCGTGGAGGTATTCGGCGATGGCGAGCACGCCGGTGATCGCGAGGCCGTCGTGGCGCAGGCACGGCACCAGCATCGAGGGCGACAGCAGCAGCAGCTCGGCGCGCATCTTCGGATTGCTCGGCGGCACGACCTCCTCGGTGAAGTCGAGCCCGGCGAGCTTGCACAGGAGCCAACCGCGCAGCGACCACGACGAATAGTTCCTCGCGCCGATGACGAGTCTGGCTCCGCTGGTGGGCTTGGCCTCGGCCACTGTCTCGGTCCCCACTATGCCCTCTCCGCCGCGCGGGACGAAGGCGTCGCTGCGCAACGACGCCCCCGCGTGCAGGCCCCATGCCGCCCCACCACAACCACCCATAGCCCCCTCATCGAAAACGCAGCCAGTAACCACGCGCACCCCAAGGC
>CALMRL010000290.1 GCA_937873345.1 uncultured Beijerinckiaceae bacterium
GTGTCGCGCCGCGCGATGGCGCAGAGCGCGACGCCGAGCGCCTCGGCACGCGCGATCGCCAGCGCGGTCGGCGCGGAGATGGCGACGACGAGGCGGGCCCCGAAGGTCGCCGCCTTCTCCACCATCTCGAAGGAGCAGCGACTGGTGATGACGGCGAAGCCGGAGGCCGGATCGGTGCCGGCGCGCAGGCAGGCGCCGATCAGCTTATCCAGGGCGTTGTGCCGTCCGACGTCCTCGCGGACGTGGAGCAGGGCGCCGTCGCGATCGGCCCAAGCGGCCGCATGCACCGCGCGCGTCGCGGCGTTGAGCACCTGGTGCTCGTCGAGCGCTCGCAAAGCGCGGGCGATCGCGGCGACGGCGAAGGGCTCACCCACCGCCGGGACGCCCTGCCCCGCCGGCTTGAGGGCGGCGATGTCATCGATGCCGCAAACGCCGCAGCCTGTGCGCCCGGTCATCGCGCGCTGCCGAGCGAGCTGCTTCCGCAACTTGGCGCCGGGCAGGCCGATGCGCAGGGCGATGCCCTCGGCAAGTGCCTCGACGTGCAGCCCGCGGACGTCTTCGGCGCGCTCGATCAGTCCTTCCGTCAGGCCGAAGCCATAGGCGAAGTCTTCGAGATCGGCGGGCGTCAGCATCATCACGGCGAACGGCACGTCGGCAAGGATCACCTGCACGGCGGCCTCGTTCGCGACGGTCCGCTCCTCCTCCCGCGCGCCGCTGCCGTCGAGCGCGACGACTAGGCACGAGGCATCGAGCGTCGCCGCGGGCAGCGCCTCGGCCTTAGCCATGGTCGACCTCGTCGAGGCTTCCCACCACCCGTTCCGGCTGCAGGTCGGTGTACTCGTCGGGTTTGCCGGTACGGTTGACCCAGACCGTGTGGAAGCCGAAGGCACGCGCGCCAGCGATGTCCCAGCGGTTCGAGGACAGGAAGACGACCTCGTCCGGCCGCGTCTTGAAGCTCTGCCCGACGAGTCCGTAGATCGCCGGCAGCGGCTTATAGCTCGCCTGCGGCTCGACGGTGAGCACCGCGTCAAGCAGTTCGACGAGCCCTGCCGCACGTGTCGCCGACTCCAGCATCGCGGCGGTGCCGTTCGAGAGGATCGCGGTGCGCGCCCCCGCGTCGCGAAGGCGGCGAAGGTTCGGCGCGGCGTCGGGGTAGGCGTCCAGCTCCTCGTAGGCGGCGAGCAGGCGCGCCCGCAGTCCCTCCGGCAATCCGCCCGTCGCCGCGGCGGCGTTGTCGAGCGCGTCGGCCGTCAGCTGGCGGAAGTCGCGCCAGCGACCCATCAGCGCGTAGGTCCAGGTGTATTCGAGCTGCTTCACCCGCCATAGCTGCGACAGCGCCTCGGCGTGCGGCCCGATCGCCTCGCGGTGACGGGCCACCGTGGCATGGACGTCGAACAGCGTGCCGTAGGCGTCGAAGACGTAGAGCCTTGCCGCCATCGCCCTCACTCCTTCCGCCCGCCCGGAGGGACGACGCCGCGGGTCTCTTCGCCGTTCAGGAAGATTTTGTAGGCGGGATTGCCGCTTTCGTCCCAATAGGGATAGCCGAGCGCGTCGAGGCAAGCGTGGAATGCGTCGCGCTCGTCCGAGGGCACGATCAGGCCCGCGAGCACCCGGCCGTAGTCCGCACCGTGGTTGCGGTAGTGGAACAGGGTGATGTTCCAGTCCCGCTCGCCGTCGCGGGCGAGGCCATCGAGGAAGCGGAGCAACGCGCCTGGCCGCTCGGGGAATTGGAAGCGATACAGGCGCTCGTCCAACAAGCCGTGGGCGCGGCCGCCGACCATGTAGCGGATGTGCACCTTCGCGGTCTCGTCGTCCGACAGGTCGCGCACGTCGTAGCCGGCGGCGCGAAGCTCCGTGACCAGCAAGCCCTTCTCCGCCCTGCCGCCGGCGAGCTGGACCCCGGCGAAGACGTGCGCGGCCGCTTCCCCGGCGTAGCGGTAGTTGAACTCGGTGACGAGCCGCGGCCCGATCGCCCGGATGAAGGAACGGTAGGCCCCCGGCCGTTCCGGGATGGTGACCGCGAGCAGCGCCTCCCGTTGCTCGCCCAGCTCCGCCCGCTCGGCGATGTGGCGCAGCCGGTCGAAGTTGAGGTTGGCTCCGGAATTGACGGTGATCAGCGCGCCGCCGCCTGCCTTGCCGCTGCCGGCCCTGTCGAGGCCCGTTTCACCGCTGCCTCGGCGACGCTCCACGTAGCGCTTCAGCCCGGCGAGGCCGACTGCCCCCGCCGGCTCGGCGGCCGCGCGGGTATCGTCGAAGATGTCCTTCACCGCGGCGCAGATCTCGTCGGTCGTGACGGTGATGACCTCGTCGAGCAGCGCGCGGCAGATGCGGAAGGTTTCCACGCCGACCTGTCGCACGGCGACGCCGTCGGCGAACAGGCCGACCTCGGCAAGCTCCACCCGCTCGCCGAGCCGGATCGCCTCGGCCATCGAGGGCGCGTCGACTGGCTCGACGCCGATCACCTTCACGTTGGGCCTGAGGTACTTGACATAAGCCGCGATGCCGGCGGCCAGACCGCCGCCGCCGACGGGTACGAAGACGGCCTCGATCGGCTCGGGGTGCTGGCGCAGGATCTCCATGCCGACCGTACCCTGGCCGGCGATCACGGCCGGATCGTCGTAGGGCGGCACGAAGGCGAGTCCCAGCTCCGCCTCCAGCTTGCGCGCGTGGCTCAGGGCCTCGTCGAATGCGTCGCCGTGCAGCACCGCCTCGCCGCCGAGCCGGCGCACCGCATCGACCTTGATCGAGGGCGTGGTGCGCGGCATCACGATCGTCGCCTTCAGGCCGAGGCGGCTCGCGGAAAGGGCAACGCCCTGGGCGTGGTTGCCGGCCGAGGCCGTGACGATGCCGCGCCCGCGCACGGCGGGCGGCAGGCCGACGATCTTGTTGTAGGCGCCGCGCAGCTTAAAGGAGTGGACCGGCTGCAGATCCTCGCGCTTTAGGAGCACCGGCACGCCGAGGCGCTGCGTCAGGCGCTCCATCGGGTCGAGCGGCGACTCGATGGCGACGTCGTAGACGCGCGCCGACAGGATCATGCGGGGATAGTCGGACAGGACTGGCGGCGAGGCGACCTCGCCCGCCCCATCGGCAGCGTCGGTCGCGCCCTGGCGGGCAAACAGGAACTGCATATTCGACATATGCGACGCCGGCTGGCGAAGTCCAGCCGAGCGCCATGGGGCGGGACGGCGATTTGTGGCTGGCGCCGAAACGCGCGACAAGGCCGGCGACGCCAGCTTCAAACCTTTCCACCGGCCCACCGCCTTGCCGATCGCTTTCACCGCCGCCCAGACCCGCGACCTCGTCGACCTGCTGGTCTGGCGTCGCGACGTGCGCGCCTTCCGCCGCGAGCCGCTGCCGGCCGGCGTGCTGGACCGCCTGATCGCCACCGCCTGCCTCGCTCCTTCCGTCGGGCTGTCCGAGCCGTGGCGCTTCGTGCTGGTCGAGGACGAGGCGCGGCGCGCCGCCGTGCGCGTCAACTTCGCCGCCGCCAACGCGGAGGCGCTGGGGGCGCAGGCGCCGGAGAGGCAGGCCGGCTACGCCAAGCTGAAGCTCGCGGGCCTCGACGACGCGCCGGTGCAGATCGCGGCCTTCGCCGATCCCGACGACGCCCAGGGCCACGGTCTCGGGCGCCTGAGCATGCCCGAGACGATCGACCTCTCCGTCGCCATCGCCATCCACACGCTCTGGCTCGCCGCGCGGGCGGAAGGGATCGGGCTTGGCTGGGTGTCGATCCTCGATCCCCGGCCCCTGGCCCGGCTGCTCGACGTGCCGGAGCGCTGGCGGCTGATCGGCTACCTGTGCCTCGGCTATCCGCAAGCCGAGGATGACCGGCCCGCGCTGCAGCGCGTCGGCTGGGAGGACCGTCGCGACCCCGCCTGCCGCCTGCTGCGACGCTGACCGAGGACGCCGCCGATGCCCCTGCCCCGCGAGAACGTCTGGGATTATCCCCGCCCGCCACGCCTCGAACAGGTGCCGCAGGAACTCGTCATCATCTTCGCCGGCCGAGCCATCGCGGCGACGCGCGCCGGCTGGCGCGTGCTAGAGACCAGCCACCCGCCGGTATACTATCTGCCGCGCGACTGCTTCACCTGCGAAGTGATCGCCTCGACACGGCGCCGCTCCTTCTGCGAATGGAAGGGCAGCGCCGCCTACTGGAGCCTGAAGACCGACGGGCGAACGGCGACGGACTGCGCCTGGAGCTATCCCGATCCCGTGCCGGCCTTCGCCGCGATCCGCGACCACCTCGCGGTTTATCCCGCGGCAATGGACCGCTGCACGGTCGAGGGCGAGGCGGTGACGCCGCAGCCCGGCGGCTTCTACGGCGGCTGGATCACCCTCAACCTCGTCGGGCCGTTCAAGGGCGAGCCGGGCACCTCGCACTGGTAAAGCCGCCGGGGATCGCGGACACTGCGGGTTGACCTCAACGGGAGCCGCGCTCTTTGGACCGCCAGCAGAACGAGCCCGATGACGCGGAGCGCGACGACGACGACCGTCACGGGTCCGATCTCGAGCTTCACGAGCGCATGCACGCCGGCAGCGGGCCGACGCCGCCCTCGGCCCGCATCATCCACGAGGTGATCCGCGAGGATGGCGAAGACGAGTTGGCGCGCTCCGCCAAGGCGCTCGTCTGGTCGGCCGGCGGCGCCGGCCTGTCGATGGGCTTCTCCTTCTTCACCATGGGCGTGCTGAAGAGCGGCCTGCCCGCGGCGCCCTGGGCCAAGCTCGTCACGGCGATGGGCTACACCATCGGCTTCATCATCGTGGTGCTCGGCCGGCAGCAGCTGTTCACCGAGAGCACGCTGACCGCTGTGCTGCCGCTGCTCACCCGCCGGGACGGTAAGACGGCGTACCGGACCGCGCGGCTGTGGCTGATCGTGCTCATCTTCAACATCCTCGGCACCTTCGCCTTCGCCTGGCTGATCTCCCACGATGCGCTGTTCGACGCGGACACGAACCGCGCGCTGCGCACGCTCGCCGCCGAGGCGGTGAAGGACGCGTTCTGGCCGATGCTGGTCAAGGCGGTGCTCGCCGGCTGGCTGATCGCCCTGATGGTCTGGCTGATCCCCGGCGCGGGCCAAGCGCGACTGTGGCTGATCTTCATCCTCACCTACGTCGTGGCCGCCGCGCATTTCTCGCATATCATCGCCGGCTCGGTGGAAGCAGCCTTCGACGTCTTCGTCGGCCATCTCTCCCTCGGCGGATACTTCACCCGCTTCATGATCCCGACGCTGATTGGCAACACGCTCGGCGGCGTCTCGCTCGTCGCGATCCTCAACCACGTCCCCGTACGCGAGGAGCTGCCGGGGACGGAGCAGGCCTGAGGCATCGGCGTGCCGCGCAGGCTCCTGTTCTACACCGACGCGCACGGCGGCGGCGGGGCCGAGATCACCTTCGACCGCCTCGCTCGCGCCTTCGCCGCTGCCGGCGACAGCGTCATCTTCGCCGCCGACCGGCGCGGTGCGACGCATGGACCGGGATCGCCCGGCCTCCGCCACCTCGCCCTCGGACCAGGACATCTGCGATCGACGCTGCACCTCGCCCGCCTGCTGCGCCGCGAACGTCCCGACGTCTCATTCTCCGCGCTCGGAGCGCAAAACCTGAAGCATCTTTGCGCCGCACTGCTGGCCGGTCGGCGACGGCGCTGCGTGCTCGGCGTGCACGGCTTCGCCGAAGCCGAGCCGCGCCGCTTCGCCCATGCCTTCTACCGACTTGCCCCGATGGCGGCAGGCCTCGCCGCCGCCACGGTCTGCGTTTCCGACGCCCTGCTCGCCGACATGAAACGCGGCTGGGGCGGACGGCGTCTGTGCCGCATCCACAACCCCGTTCCGGAGGCGCCGCATCACCGCAAGGAGCGCGCCGAACCAGGCTTGGTGCTCGCGCTGGGCCGCTTCGATCCGGTCAAGCGATATCCCGACCTTGTCGCCGCCTTCGCGCTGATGCCAGATCACACCCGGCTCGCGATCCTCGGCGATGGTCCGCAACGTCCGGCGATCGAGGACGAGGTTGGCCGCCTCGGCCTCGCCGGCCGCGTCGCCCTGCCCGGCTTCGTCGACGACCCCTCGTCATGGTACGCCCGCGCCGCCTGCGTCGTCATCGCATCGGAAAGCGAAAGCTTCGGCCTCACCGCCGCCGAAGCGCTGAGCCACGGCGTGCCCGTCGTCACCACAGACTGCGGCGGTCCGCCGGAGGTGCTCGCCGGCTGGCTGATCGCCCTGATGGTCTGGCTGATCC
>CALMRL010000291.1 GCA_937873345.1 uncultured Beijerinckiaceae bacterium
GGGCTTCGTGCAGCGGCAGACCGAGCTGTGGCGGACCTACGAGGCGGTGGCGAAATCGGGCTCCGATTTCGCCATGTGCAAGGTGCGCCACCGCGCCGAAATCTATCCCGTGTTCCGCAAGCTCTTCGAACGGAAGGAGAAGGGCACCGCCAAGGGGGGGTCGGCATGACCACGACGAGCGGAAGCCCGCTGCTCTACGAGGGCGCGGACTGGACTTACGACACGCTGCAGCGCATCAACGACGCCTGCGAGGCCATCGCGCACGGCGAGCTCGGCCTCAAGACCTACCCGAACCAGATCGAAATCATCACCACCGAGCAGATGCTCGACGCCTATTCGTCCGTCGGCATGCCGCTGTTCTACGGCCACTGGAGCTTCGGCAAGAGCTTCGCCCACCACGAGGCGAGCTACCGCAAGGGCCTGCGCGGCCTCGCCTACGAGATCGTCATCAACTCCAACCCCTGCATCAGCTACATCATGGAGGAGAACTCCGCCACGATGCAGACGCTGGTGATCGCCCACGCGGCCTTCGGGCACAACCATTTCTTCCGCAACAACTACCTGTTCAAGCAGTGGACGCAGGCCGAGAGCATCGTCGGCTACCTCGACTTCGCCAAGACGTTCATCGCCGATTGCGAGGAGCGCTACGGCCATGTCGCGGTGGAGCGCGTTCTCGACGCGGCCCACGCGCTGCAGAGCCACGGCGTCCACCGCTACCCGCGCAAGCGCAAGCCGGACCTCGCCTCCGAGCAGCGCCGCGAGCGGGACCGGCGTGAACACCAGGAGCAGATGTTCAACGACCTGTGGCGCACAGTGCCCGAGAAGGAGAAGAACAAGCCGGGCAACCTCAGCGACGACCGCCGCAAGGCGCTGCTGGAGCTGCCGCAGGAGAACATCCTGTATTTCCTGGAGAAGACCGCGCCGCGCCTGGCCCCGTGGCAGCGCGAGATCATCCGCATCGTCCGCCTCATCGCCCAGTATTTCTACCCGCAGGGGCAGACCAAGCTGATGAACGAGGGCTGCGCCACCTACTGCCACTACCAGATCATG
>CALMRL010000292.1 GCA_937873345.1 uncultured Beijerinckiaceae bacterium
CGCCGGCAGAGACCGGCGCCGATCTCCTCCTTCTGGTTTGCCGCAGCGGCGGCATTCTCGAACCCGGAGGTCCTCATGCGCCGAATGCTTGCTCCCGTTGCCGCGATACTCGCCTTGTCCGCGGCATCCGTCTTCGCGACGAGCGATGGACAGGCGAAGAATTATGCCGCCGCCTCGAAGGCGAGCGCCGCATCTACCGGCAATGGCGGTCACCAGCGGCACCGGATCTACGGCGACGGCAACGGCGGCAGCACGCCCCGCACCACCGCGACGGGCGGCAATCCGGGCGGCTACTCCAACCGCAACTGATGCCGGTTCGAGGACCGAACTCCTCACGTCCGCCAGCGCCGCGCCGCCTCGACGAGGTAGTCGCGGAACACCTGCACGCGGGCGACGTGCTTCATCTCCTCGGCGTAGACGAAGAACACGTCGAGTTCCGGCCCGACGACCTGCGGCATCAGCACGATCAGGTCGCTGTGCTGGTCGACGAGGTAGTCCGGCAGCGTGGCGATGCCGAGCCCGTCGATCACGGCGCGGTACAGGGGGGGAAGGTTGTTGACTGTGAAGGCGGCGGGGCGGGGGGTCTTGGCGCCGCGCTCGAGGTGGAGGTGGGCGTTGAGGTTCTCCAGCAGCACCGAGCCGCCGGCGAAGGACAGCGACAGCAGGCGGTGCTGGTCGAGGTCGTCCAGCGTCTGCGGCTGGCCGTGCTCCTCCACGTAGGCCTGCGAGGCGTAGAGGTGGTAGGACAGCGAGAACAGCCGACGGCGGATCAGGTCGGGCTGCGCCGGCTCGCGCAAGCGGATCGCGACGTCGGCCTCGCGCATCCCGAGGTCGAGGTCGTCGTCGGTCAGCATCAGCTTCAGCTTCACGTCGGGGTAGGTTTCGAGGAAGCCCTTGAGGCGCGGCGTCAGCCAGCCGGTGCCGAAGCCGAGGTTGGTGGTGATGCGCAGCTCGCCCTTCGGCCGCTCGCGGCTGTCGGTGAGGCGCGAGCGCGTCGCGTCGAGCTTCGAGATCACGTCCTGCACGGTGCGGAACAGGTCCTCGCCCTGCTCGGTCAGCATCAGGCCGCGGGCGTGGCGATGGAACAGCGGCGTCTGCAGGTCGCGCTCCAGCGCCGACACCTGCCGGCTCACCGCCGACTGGCTGAGGTTGAGCGCGTCGCCGGCGTGGGTGAACGACCCGGCCTCCGCCGCCGCGTGGAAGATGCGCAGCTTGTCCCAATCCACCTGTCGACCTCGTCTCAATCTCTGCGCCCGCGCGCGTCGTAGGGCGCGGCACGGGATTTCGGAGCCTGTTCGTTCGTCACCACCCGGGATTGCCGCCGAGCATGCCGCAGCTGACGCGGCGTCGCTCAAGCGGCGGGGCGATCGAAACGATCCTTGTTCGTGCGACAACGTTGCGAAACGCTTGCCGCCGCACCAGCCTGCTCACTGGTCTGAAAGCGGGATGACGGCAAGCCCGCGCCGCCGGCCTCGTCGCCGCTTTGCCGTCTTCCGCGCCGATCCTCCCGCCGCGAGCCCATCTTGCGCCGACAGGCGGGAGGGCCTTGACTGCACCGCAGCATCCCTCCGAGAAGGACCTTCCAGCCGGTGATCCGGGACAAGGCGCGACGGCCGGCGGCGGGCGTCCTCGAACGGCTCGATCGTTTCTCCGGCGACCCGGCGAAGGATGCGGCGCGCCTGCTCGGCTGGGCGGGGCTGGCCGTGCTGATGGTCGGCGCGCCGCTGGTCAGCATCCTGTCGCGCCGCGCCCTGCTGGTCGCGCTGCCCGTGGGCGCCGCCATCCTCGCGCTGCGGGGATGGCGCATCGTACCCCGCGA
>CALMRL010000293.1 GCA_937873345.1 uncultured Beijerinckiaceae bacterium
CTCCTACACCCTGACCAAGACGGCGCTGTGGGCGGCGACGCAGTGCACGGCCCAGGCCTTCGCGGCGCACGGCGTTCGCGTCAACGCGGTCGGCCCCGGCCCGGTGCTGCCCAACAGCCAGGACGGCGACCGGGGCTTCGCCGACGAGGTCGCCGGTCTGCCGCTGCGCCGCGCCGTCGCCACCGGCGACATCGCCGATGCCGTGCTCTACCTCGCCGATGCCCGCGCCGTGACCGGTGTCCTCGTCGCGGTGGACGGTGGTCAGCACCTCGGCGGCGGCTGAGCGGTCGGCCGGCTCAGCGGGCCGCCATGCCATCGACACCGTACGATCCCTGACGATCTGCGATTTTGTCGCATTTCTGATGGATCGCCGGCGCCCTCCCGGATTGGATGGCGGCGGATGGGTGGGAGATGCGTGCGGCTCTCGCCTTCACGCGAAGGTTTCGATGTTCGTTCAGTCGCATGTGCGAAACCGTCTGCTGTCGCGCCTGCCGCCGCGAGACTTCGCCAGGATCGCGAGCCACCTCGAATCCGGCAGGGCCGGCAACGGCGCCGTGCTCGTCTCGCCGGATACGCCGATCGACCAGATCCATTTCCCCGAGTCCGGGACCGCCTCGATCATCGCCCGCTCGCCCGAGGGACAGCAGGCGGAGATCGGCCTGATCGGGCGCGAGGGCTTCGTCCATCCCGCGGTGATGCTGGGCGCCGACCGCATCCCGCAGACGGTGATGATCCAGCTGCCGGGCGACAGTCTCCGCCTGCCTCGACGGCACCTCCTCGCCGCGGCGGAGGACAGCGCCGAGCTGCGCCGGCTGCTGCTGCTGTTCGCCCAGGCTCAGGCGGTGCAGACCAGCTTCACCACCCTGTCGAACGCCGTGCACCAGACCGACGAACGGCTCGCCCGCTGGCTGCTGATGTGCCACGATCGCTCCGAGAGCGACGACCTGGCGCTGACCCACGAGTTCATGGGAATGATGCTGTCGGTGCGCCGCCCCAGCGTCACCAACGCCCTTCACGTGCTGGAAGGCAACCGGCTGATCCGCATGGAGCGCGGCTTCGTCTGCATCCGAGACCGCGCGGCACTGGAGCGGTATGCCGGCGACGCCTACGGCAGGCCCGAGGCCGAGTACCACCGGCTGTTCGGACCGCTCTGAGGCGCGTGCCTTCTCGCGGGCTCGTTCAGCCCTTCGCGGGAACAGCGCCATGCGCCCTGGCCAGGGCCGGCATCAACTCGTCACGGATGTTGTCGTCGGTGAGCGGACCGACGATCTTCGCGGCGATGGTGCCGTCGCCCTTGATCACGTAGGTCTCGGGCACGCCGTAGACGCCGAAGTCGATGCCGGTGCGCCCCTGCGCGTCGCTGCCCACCGCCTTGAACGGGTCGCCGCCCTCGCCGAGGAAGGCTTTTGTGCTCTCCGCCCTGTCCTTGTAGGCGATGCCCACCATCCGGCGCCCAGAGGCGGAGAGCGCCGTCAGCGCTGGCGCCTCCTCGCGGCAGGGTACGCACCAGGAAGCGAAGACGTTGAGGATCGTCACCTCGCCGGTGCGCAGGTCGGCGCTGTCGAGGCCGGGGCGATCGAGGCCGGCGACGGCGGGGAGGGCGAAGGCCGGCACCGGCTTGCCGATCAGCGCCGAGGGCACGCGGGACGGGTCGGTGCCGCGCAGCAGGGGAAGGATGACCACGCCCATGAAGGCGGCGAAGGCGACGAGCGGCAGGAACAGCAGGAGCGAGCGCCGCGCGGGCGCCGTCCCACCCCCGTCGGCCTCCATGGCCGGCTCGTTGCCTTCGTGCACCGTCATCCCCGGCCCATCATCGGCGTCGAGCGTCCCGGCTCTCGCCCGCATCGCCGAAGCGCCGCAGCTGCCGCTTCAGCGAGCGATGGTCGATGAGGATGGCGACGACCATCGTCGCCACCACCGCGGCGGCGATCAGGTAGGCGGCGACGATGAAGCCCGTGTGGGGGTCGTGGTTCATGGCTTGGTCCCCGGATCGGCGGGCGCCTCAGCGCTCTTCGCCGCTCGCCCGGAGGATGGCGAGGCGGCGCAGGCGGCGGCGTAGGATCTCGTTGCGCACCGCCATCAGGTGCAGGGTGAAGAACAGGGCGGTGAAGGCCAGCGCCATCGTCATCAGCGGGCGCAGCATCGCCGCCGCGACGCTCGGCCCGCCCATCCGGAACACCGAGGCCGGCTGGTGCAGCGTGTTCCACCACACCACGGAGAAGTGGATGATCGGGATGATGACGACCGCGGTCAGCGTGAAGATCGCCGCCGCCCTGGCAGCCCGGCCCTGGTCCTCGAACACCTGCCAGATCGCGACCAGCCCGAGATAGATCAGGAACAGGATCAGCACGGAGGTGAGGCGGGCGTCCCACACCCACCAGGTGCCCCACATCGGCTTGCCCCACAGCGAACCGGTGGCGAGGCAGATCAGGGTGAAGCCCGCGCCGAGCGGTGCCGCCGCCTTCTGCGCGGCATCAGCGAGGGGGTGACGCCACACCACCGTGCCGAGCGCCGAGGCCGTCATCACCATGTACACCATCATCGCCAGCCAGGCGGCGGGGACGTGCAGGTACATGATGAGAACGGTGAGGCCCTGCTGGTAATCGGGCGGGCTCGCCAGCGCCAAGGCGAGGCCGACGGCGAACAGCAGAACCGTCGTGCCGGCGAACCAGGGCAGGGCGAGCGCGGCGAAGTGCAGAAAGGTCGCGGGGTTGGCGAGACGTGTCAGCCAGCCGACCGGCCGAACCACTCCGGGCAAGACGTTGGCTGACGTGGGATCGGGCGCCATGGCCGGAACCCTAGGACCGGGGCGGGACGAAAGCAATCGACGCGGCGTCCCACCTTCGCCGCGCCGCCGTACCCAATCGCCCTCAGCGCCCGGCGACGTGCTTCTCGATGATCGCGAGATTGCGCACGTTGGCCTTGAACCAGGTGTCGGCGAGATCGCCGAGCACGGGGGTGACGCCGAGCGCGAGGTCGAGCGCGACGTTGCCGGCCATCTTCGCCAGCGCGGAGCGCGGCAGGCCGAGACGGCGGCCCTCGTAGACGAAGTAGCAGGCAATCGCCGTGGTCGCGACGTCGCCGACGCCCGGAGCCAAGCCGATCAGCGTGTCTGCGCCGAAGCGGAAGCCGCCGGGCAGGCGCACCGCCGTGTCGAGGACGTTGGCGAGCCAGCGCAGCCGGCGCATCGTCGCCGCGGTCTCGGCGGCGGAAAGCGGGGTGGTGCCGCCGGCATCACGGGCATCGTAGCGGCCGGCGAAGCCCGAGGTGGTGGGGGCCGTCATGGCGGGGCATCCCGAGGAGGGGCCGGACCATCCCGGCACGCGAAGAGATGGACGGGCGCGACCAGGCCTTCAAGGCCCCCGCACGCGCCTTAAAGATCAATATCGTGGCTGGACTGGCGGGCTGCCGGCTCGGATGCGATCGAGGGGGCCATCACGGGCTTGAGCACAGGCTGCAGCCCGGGTTGCCGCGCCGGCTGCAGGGCAGGGGCGAAGCGGTGCGCCGGGCGGCGCAGCTGCACGGGCCGATACAGCTGCTTCGCCGCCTCGACGAGCAGCACGCCGGCGCCGGGCAGGGCGAGCTGCACCCCGACCCGCTCGAAAGCCGGCGACGAACGCAGGAACAGCCCGCGCCCGATCGGGGGCATGTAGAGCGCCTCCGCCCAGTGTGACGGCGAGAACAGGGTCTCGCGCAGCAGGTCGCGCAGCTGCGAGCGGGAATAGGGCTGGCCCTGCCCGAAGGGCGTCGAGTCGAGCCGCGCCCACAGCCCCGAACGGCTCGGCGCCACCGCGACCATCCGCCCGCCGGGGGTAAGCACGCGCCACACCTCGGCGAGCAGGTCGCGGGGGTGCTCGGTGGTTTCAAGCGCGTGCACCAGCAGCACGCGGTCGATGCAGCTGTCGGGCAGCGGCAGCGCCGTGGCGTCGATCAGCGCCGATGCCGAGCGCCCCGAGGCCGGCCAGTTCACCACCCCCTGCTCGGCCGGCATGAAGGCCAGCACCCTCACCGCTTCATCGCGATAGGGGGCGAGGTAGGGCGTGGCGTAGCCCAGGCCCATCACCGATTGGCCGCAGCAGGAACCGAAACTCTGGCGCACCAGCCGGCCGACGAGCCGGCGCGTCATCTCGCCGAGCGGCGAGGCGTAGAAGGTGCGCAGGTCGACGACGTCGAGGGCCATGCGGGCAATGTGGCACGCCGTGGACGATCGCGCATCCCCGATACCGTTGCGCCTTCGCACCGGCGGGGCGCGGCCGAGCGTCCGGTCGTCTCGTTTGGCGCCGCGAGGCCAGCAAGGTATTTTTACCTCATGGCTCTCCCATCGGCCGCTCCTCATCCCGTCTCGCCGCCGTACCCTGCCGGCTGGCCCGCCGGCGCGCTCCGCGCGGTGGCGATCGGCGAGGCCGGGCTGGTACTCGGCGCCGGCACGATGCTGGCGCCGATGGGGCGAGACGGACCGGGCGGGGCACGCGAGCTGGCGCTCGATCCCGAGCGGGTGCTCGCGCTGCTATCGGTCGCCGCCGGGCGTCCGGTGCCCGTCCGCGCTTTGGAAGGAATCGCCTCGGCCGCCCGGCACTGGTCGTGCGGCGACGCTGCGCTCGCCAACCTTCGCCTCGTCTTCGCCGGACTGCCGCGGCTGGAGGAGCCGGTGGCGCTCCATAAGCTGCGTGCTGCCGACTGGCTGCTCGCCAACGGTCTGACGCCCCGCGCCCTGATGCGCGAACTCGATCTCGACATGTCGGCGCTTGATGCCGCTCTGTCGTGTGCTTTCGGTAAGTACAGCCCGGACCAGCCGCGCGTGCCGGCCGGTAATGGGATCGAGAGCGGCCGGTGGATCGGGGCTCGCTCAGATGCTGCGGTCGATCATGGATTGCATCCGCCCATCAGGCTTGCCGCCAATACAACGACACCGAATGGAATCATACTGAATGCGAAGGCGCAGAAGGATATGTTGAAGCGTGGAATGACGCCGAAGCAAATCGACGATGCAGTCAGATCAGGAGAAAGGATCGATGCGATCAACAAGGGAACGGGAGGGCCAGCGACGCGCTATCTCAACCCAGATACGGGCGTGTCGGTCGTGATAGACAACACGCCCAACGAAGTTCTTCACATGGGCGAGCCTGGATTTGAATATGGTGCAGAGGGTGGCGACGTCCCCGGTGCTGTCATGAGGCCCCCACCTCCGCCTGCATCATCGACCGTGGCGCCCCCAGTCGAGCCGCTCATTGATGAGGCTCCAGTCGTGCCAGACATCATTCTACCGCCTTGAGCCGAACGCAATGACGAAAAAAGCTATCTTCACTTGGTATGGATTCCTCCCGCTTGAGCTTCTGCGTCGAGCCTATAGCTCACAGGGCGGTGAGCTTGCTTGGGCGCGAGCGGATGCGTTAGCTGTCGTGGAATTGCTTGTGGCACGAGGTTTCCGCATCTTCTCCGTCGACACGTGGCTGCCAACGCAACCCGGCCCCACTCCGCTGATCGACGATTGGTTTTGCAGCAACGCCATGTCGGCATCGGACTTCATCAGGACCTTCCAGCGTGTGCCGGCAGAGGCTGTGAGCATAGGGCTCGTCCCCTACTTCGCGATCGACGCCGAGCCAGCCGGTTGAAGAGGACTGCCGGTCGATCAGGTCGATCGGATGCCGTCGGCATGGATCGTCACCGCGACGCCGATCGTCACGGCCGGCGGCGGCATGGACGCTGCCGCGTTGTCGAAGGCTATGGAGGCGGATATCATGCGCGAGATCAACCTCGATGCGGCGGATTGGTCGACGCCCCTCGACTTCTACGCCGCGCTGCTGCCGGCCGTCGGTGCGCCAGCGTGGCATAGCGCATCGATCGCCGCTATCACCGATTCTATGATCGGCGGCGAGATTAACGCCGTCGAGCCGCCCTACATCATCAGAATTCACAACCTAGAGCACTTTCGTTTTACACTGGCTCATATCCGGCATGGTCGAAATAGTTG
>CALMRL010000294.1 GCA_937873345.1 uncultured Beijerinckiaceae bacterium
CCGTCGACTCTGCACCGCGGCCGCCGCGGCGAGGAGACGCCGGAGCCGATCGCGCGAGATGCGAAGCCGGACGGACAGGCCGGCGGGCGCGGCGGCTGGATGGTCCAGATCGGCGCCACGCCGACGGCGACCGAGGCGAACGCGCTGCTGGCGCGCGCCAGAGGGCAGAGCCGCGGCGGCCTGGCATCGGCCCGGTCCTTCACCGAGAAGGTGCAGAAAGGCCGCGAAACCCTTTATCGCGCTCGGTTCGCCGGGCTGGAAGCCGACAGGGCCGACGCGGTGTGCCGCAACCTGAAGCGGTCCGGCCTGTCCTGCATCGCGATGAAGAACTAACCTCCTTATCGTTCCACAAGCCCTTCGTAAATTTACGTTTTCTCGACGGATGGTCCCGCAGGCGCGGGCTGCCGACGGCAGGGCCATGCCCGCACCTCACGTAGCGTACAGGAGTTCACCCATGGCGGCGCAGGAGCACCTCTTTGGCCTCGTTGGCCCGCGCGGCCTGATCGGCCGATCCACCCTGGTCGGGATGCCAGCGCTTCATCGCCAGCCGGTGCGATCGCACGATGTCGGCTCGCGTCGCGCCGCGTCCAAGGCCCAGTACCTGATAGGCCTGTTCCTCGGTCATCTCGTTCGCGGAGCGGGCGCGCCGGCGCCTCGCATCGGCGTCACCGTCTGCTGCTGGACGCCAGCCGGGAAACCGGCGGTCGAGATACGCTTCTAGGATACGCGTCCCCGCCGCGTCGGTGGCCGCGCACTCCGCGTGGAGGGCTGCGCAGGCGGGATAGTCGAGCGCATCGAGCCTGACGCCGGCAAAACGCCCGGCGACCGCACGGACGCCGTCCGCGTCGATCGCGATCATCGCCGGGCGACGTCCTGCGCCGGCGGCGAGCGTCGGCTTTCGCGTGGCGCGTCCCAGCGACCACAGACTGGCGCCGAACAGGCAGAGCGCCGCCCAAAGATTGCCGTGCGCGGCGACGAGCATCGCCAGCACGACGAGCAGGATCGCGACGGCCCTCGCCGGCAGCTCGGGCATGACGAGGCGCAGCATGCGCTTCGCCGCGCGCGTCCGCGCGAGCAGCATCCACAGCAGCACCGCGGCCGCGAGCGGGACGAACATCATCGCAGGGATATAGGCCGATCCGGGCGCCGACGGCGAGCGCCATATCCTACAGCAGGCACAGCTCGCGCAGGGCGATGCGCAACGCCTCGGGCAACGCGTCCGTGCCGGATGCGCCATCAAGGTCGAGCGGGCGCCGCGCCTCGTCGAGGTAGCGCCAGCCCTGAAACGGCTTGCAGCGCCGCGGCAGCACCGGGATCACGGTCGGCTCGAGCACGAGGCGGCAGCGGCCGATACCATCGCCATCGGTGAACGGGCGGATGTTGAGGAGGGGCTGCCGGGCAGCGATCTGACCGCGGATCACCCAGAACATCGAGCCGCCGTCGAGCAGGTCCGCCGCGCGCTTCGGCACGACGCGGGTGACGTGCACCTGCTCTCCGTCGTTCTCGGCAAGGCGCTGCGCGATCCGCGATTCAAGCTCGGCGATCGTGGCGACGCCGACGCAGAGCTTCAGCAGATGCAGCCTGGCCAAGCGCTCGGCGAGATCTGCCGGCGGGGACGGACCCTACTCCGCCGCCCGCTTGAACTCGGGGAAGGAACAGAAATCGACGGCCACCTTGCGATGAAGCTTGACGATCTTGGGCTCCTCGAAGCGCAGGCCGAGCGTCTTCCAGACGTCGACGAGGGCATCGACGAGGACCGCGACGTGGCCGTCGGAGTGGAACGGCGTCGGGGTGATGCGCAGCCGCTCCGTGCCCTTGGGCACGGTGGGGTAGTTGATCGGCTGGATGTAGATGTTGTGGCGCTCCAGCAGCAGGTCGGAGGCGGCCTTGCACTTCTCGGCGTCGCCGACGAGCACGGGGACGATATGCGAGGGGTTCGCCATCACCGGCAGGCCGGCGGCGGACAGCGCGTGCTTGGTCAGCATCGCCTGGCGCTGATGGCGCTCACGCATCTCGTTGCCCTGCTTCAGGATGCGCACGGCCTCGCTCGCCGCGGCGGCGACCGCCGGGGGCAGGGCGGTGGTGAAGATGAATGAGGGCGCGTAGGAGCGTACCGCGTCGCAGATCGCCCTGTCGGCAGCGATGTAGCCGCCGAGCGTGCCAAAGCCCTTGGCCAGCGTGCCCTCGATGATGTCGACGCGGCTCATCAGCCCTTCGCGGTCAGCGATGCCGCCGCCGTGCTCACCGTAGAGGCCGACGGCGTGAACCTCGTCCATGTAGGTCATGGCATGGTAGCGCTCGGCGAGGTCGCAGATCTCCGCGATCGGGGCGATGTCGCCGTCCATCGAGTACAGGCTCTCGAAGACGATCAGCTTGTTGCGCTCCGGCCCGGCGGCGCGCAGCAGCTCTTCGAGATGCGCGACATCGTTGTGACGGAAGATCATCCGCTGGGCCGAGGAGCGTCGCACGCCCTCGATCATCGAGTTGTGGTTCAGCGCGTCGGACAGGATCAGGCAGTCAGGGATGAGGTCCGCGACCGTCGAGATCGCGGCGAGGTTCGACACCCAGCCCGAGGTGAAGACTAGCGCGCCGTCCTTGCCGTGCAGGTCGGCGAGATCGGCTTCGAGGCGCACGAGAGGATGCGACGTCCCGGCGATGTTGCGGGTGCCGCCGGCGCCGACGCCGTACTGCCGCGCCGTTTCCGTCATCGCGGCGATGACGCGGGGGTGGCGGCCCATGCCGAGATAGTCGTTCGAGCACCAGATCGTGACCTCGTCGGTCGTCTCGGCGTCGCGGTGCCAGATGGCGGTCGGGAAGCGCTCGGCCGATCGCTCGAGGTCGGCGAACACCCGGTAGCGGCGCTCCGCTTCCAGCTTGCCGATGGCCTTGGTGAAGTGGTGGCGATAGCTCATCAGGGTCCCTGCTGCGCCGATCCCGCCTCCGTCGCCCACTGTCAATCCAGCGAGTGTCAACTTCAGCTTACACCGGACTATGACGTCCCTCGCGATCTTTAGCAATTCTAAAGCGCTCTAACGAGGGGCAGATGGTCCCACCGACGGCGAATGTCTACGCCGACGGCGATCGATCGCGGGAATGGTTGAGGAAAGCGGCCAGAACCACGGTTGAAAAAGGGCGCCGGCGGCCATCGGGGTCTCTGACGCCCCATGGAAGACCGGGTCCCGGTCTCCGAACCGAACCTCTAGTGGCGGACCGGCTCGTGGCGCAGCGCCGTGCGCATGAACAGGAACAGCAGCACGAAGCCGCTCAGGCCGAAGAGGATTTCCAGGCTGCGGCTGATCAGCGGCGGCAGCTGCAGGATTCCGCCGATCGCCCAGCCCGCCGCCCAGGAGGCGCCGACGACCTCGGTGCCGACCAGGATCGCCACGGCGACGATGGTCGACAGCCGCAGCGGATCGATCGCTCCACGTCCTGCCACGATGCCCGACCTCCCGTTGCCGCGCCGACCGCGCGTCCCGCCGCCCATATGCAACGCCTGACGCTCTGCCGCAACGCGGTGGCGCTCATCCCTCGGGCACGTCGAATGCCTCGCCGGGCAGCTGCACGCGGAACCGGGCGGGATCGATGCCCGCGCGGGCGAGGGCGGCGGCGAGACGGCGGGGCGGCTCGTCGCGTCCCTCGGTCGTCAACTGGAAGCAGCCCCAGTGATGCGCCAGCGCGGAGCGGGCATCGCACAGCGCGAAGACGCGCACCGCCTCGTCGGGGTCGAGATGCTGATTCGCCATGAACCAGCGCGGCTCGTAGGCGCCGATCGGGATCACCGCCAGGCGCGGCCGGCCGAAGCGCTCGCGCGCGTCGCGGAAGATCGCGCCGTCGCCGAGCGCGGTGTCGCCGATGTGGTACACAGGCCCGCCCGGAGCCTCGATCATCAGCGCCGCCCAAAGCGCCATCCGCCGGTCGCGCAGCGAGCGCGCCGACCAGTGGTAGGACGGCAGCAGGGTCATCGCGATGCCCGGTGCGAGGGGAATGCGCTCGTTCCAATCGTAGGCTTCGGCGGCGAGCACCTCGCGATGCGCTCGCAGGATGGCGTCGTTGCCGAGCGGCACGATGAAGCGAGGCGGCGCGCCCTGCTCCACGCCGCGGCGGCGCAGCGCGCGCAGGGTCGCGAGGTCCATGTGGTCGTAGTGGTTGTGGGTGACGACC
>CALMRL010000295.1 GCA_937873345.1 uncultured Beijerinckiaceae bacterium
GCGAAGGCGCGGCGACCGGCACCGGCGCCGCGGCGCCGAGCAGCGGGCTACCGAGGGTCCCGCCGCCGAGCCCTGGCGTGTAGTCCGGCAGGCCGCCGTGCGGCAGCGAGGCCCGCAGCGGGTTGACGGCGCCCGGCGCGTAGGTGGGAGCACCGTAGACGGCAGCGCCCGGGAGGGGTGCAGCGTAGACTGGCGCGGAAGGGGTTGGCTCCGGCCGGCCGCCGGTCAGCACGTAGTCGAGCACGCCGCCGCCGAAACGGCCGCCTTCGGGCGGAAAATCGTTCAGCTGCTGCCGGTAGCTCGGCCGATCGTAGGGCGAGGGCGGCGGCACGGGCTGGCCGATCAGGTTGTACTGCGGCGGCGGAAAGGTTGCCTCGCGGTAGCCGAGCCGCGGCTCGGCCGGCGGCGGACCGCCGAACAGCGGGATGGCGAAGCCGTCGGCCAGCGCCGGCGTGGCGCACAGGAGAAGGGGGAACACCACGGTCCGCAACGACATCGCCGCACCATACGCTTTACTACGATGGCGGCATCATAAAGGATAATTTTTAAGTGTAACGCGCCGTCGTTCGCGATGGTTACGGCAGATGCAACGGAATTGGTTAAGTAAATTTGCGGTGAAGGAGCGTGGTTGCCACCATGCTAACGTCTCCGCGGGAGGGTGGAGGCCCTCTCCCGCGGCACGCACCCTGCCCTACTTGCCGGCAGGCTTCGCGGCGGAAGCGCCGGTCGCGGCATGACCCGCTGTCTGGCCGGCCGGCACCTCGACCGTATTGGCGGAGATCAGGATGGTCGAGGTCTCCACCGCGCGCAGCTTCTGGCTGCCCTCGTAGTACTTGCCGGCGTCGATCATCTGCACGGCGTCGTGGATGTCGCCGAGCGTCTGCTGCAGCGGCACCACGGCGGTGACCACCTCGAGGTCGACACCGGCGAGCCTCAGCGTGTCCATCGCACCCCTCTTGTCACCCTTGGCGAGGCTGTCGTTGGCCTTGGCCACGGCCTGCGCCTTGGCGGGCTGCGCGGAGTAATCCTCGGCAACGCCGACCACCCCGTCGACCGGCAGCCAAGCGACCGGCTTCGAGACGTCCTGGCCGCCGTTGCCCTGCGCGGCGCCCTGCGACTTGGCGGTATCCGACTTGGCAGTGTCAGTCTGGCTAGCCTTGCCGCTGTCCGCCTGGGCGCCATTCGCGGTGCCGGCCTTGCCTGCATCGGCCGTCCCGTTGGTCTTGCTCACCATCCGCGTGCGCATCTCGGCCTCGGCCTTGGTGAACACGGCGTCGTCCGTCTTGGCCTTGTCGAACTCCGCTTCGGCGCGCGCCGCGATCGTCTTCGCGTCGCCGATGTCGCCGTCGAAGATGGCGAGGCGGGCGAGCTTGACGTCCTGGTAGCCGCGGGCGCCATCGGCCGAGAGCTTGCCGAAGTCCTTGACCGCTGCGGCATGGCCGGGCGGCATCGCCATCTGGCCACCCGACATCTGGCCATGCGGCTGGTCCGCGGCGTAGGCGAAGCCACCGGCGAGCATCGTCGTTGCGGCGAGAGCCGCGACAAGGGTCCTGCTGTACATGGAGAAATCTCCGCCGATCCCGTCGTGCCGGCCGCCTTTGCTGGTGGCTGTTCCCGCGGCTAGGATCGTGCCCCGACAATCCGAGCTCCGCCGCCGCGTTTCATGAAATCGCGTTCATGCCGGGCGCTCGGCGGGCGATCGCTCGCCGGAAGGTTCGGAGCCTGCGAGGCCTCCCGGATGGCGCGCCCTCAGGCGCCCTGCGGCACACCCGACAGGTCGAGGTACTGTCCGGAGATGATCTCGCCGAGGCGGCTGTTGTCCTCGACGAAGCCGGTGATGAACTCGTGCAGGCCGGCCTGGAACACCGCGCCGGTCGAGGACTTCTGCAGCCGCTCGTAGACCGCGCGGGCATGGTGCTGCGCCGAGCCCTGCCGGCCGTAGGCGCGCCCGATCGCGTCGAGGAAGTAGACGATGTTGTCGTAGCAGGAGATCAGCGAGCGCGGCATCTCCGGGCGCAGGATCAGCAGGTCGGCGACGAGCCAGGGCTTGATGCTCTGGCGGTACACCCAGTGGTAGGCGGTGAGCGCCGACACCGCGCGCAGGATCGCCGTCCACTGGAAGTAGTCGAGCGAGCCGCCGACCACCTCGGTCTCGGGCAGAAGCACGTTGTACTTCACGTCGAGGATGCGGGCGGTGTTGTCGGCGCGCTCGATGTACACCCCCAACCGCGAGAACCAGTAGGCGTCGTTGCGCAGCATGGTGCGGTAGGCGCGCCCATCGAAGTCGCAGGAGGCCTGCTGCACGAAGTCGAGGAAGCGGGTGCGCTCGTCGAGCTTCAGACGGCCGCCCATCGACTTCGCCTGCTCGAAGCGGGCGAGCTCAAACCAGGCGCCGTTGATCGACTCCCACATCTCCGCCGTCAGGGCGACGCGGATCGAGCGGGCGTTGGAGCGGGCGTTGGCGATGCAGTTGCGCACCGAGGACGGGTTCTCGACGGCGAAGGCGAGGTACTCGACGACGTTGGCCTCGTCGACCGGGCGCCCGCTGTCGCGGAAGCCCTCGGCGGCGCCCGACGCCTCCAGCACCGAGTCCCACTCCGTGCCGGGGCGGCCGATGCCGGGGTTGTACTCGGTCGGCAGGCCGACGAGGCGCTGCGTCGCCTGGATGATGCGGGCGAGGAAGTCCGCCCGCTCCATGTAGCGGGAGACCCAGAAGATCGAGTCGGCGGTGCGAGCCAGCATGCGCCCGGTCCTAACGCGTAAGGCCGACGGCCAGGCCGCTCGCTGAGCCGCTGGCGCCGCCGGCGTAGGTGCCGGGATCAACGGGATGGGTGGCCGGCAGTTCGCCGACGCGCGAGGGCGCCTCGCGGGGATCGTCGACGATCCACGTGTCCTTGGTGCCGCCGCCCTGGCTCGAATTGACGACGAGCGAGCCGTCGGTCAGCGCCACGCGGGTCAGGCCGCCGGGGATGACGCGCACGCCGTCGGTGCCGGTCAGCACGAAGGGGCGCAGGTCGACGTGGCGCGAGGCGACGCCGCTATCGAAGTAGGTCGGGCAGGTGGACAGCGAGAGGGTCGGCTGGGCGATGTAGTTCGCCGGGTCGCGCCGGATCTTGGCGGCGAAGCTCTCGCGCTGCTCCCTGGTGGCGTGAGGGCCGACGAGCATGCCGTAGCCGCCCGAGCCGTTGACCTCCTTGACCACCAGCTCGTCGAGGTGGTCGAGCACGTAAGCGCAGGAGTCGGCCTCGCGGCAGCGCCAAGTGTCGACGTTCTTCAGCTTCAGCTCCTCGCCGAAGTAGAAGCGCACGATGTCGGGCATGTAGGTGTAGATCGCCTTGTCGTCGGCGGCGCCGGTGCCGATGCCGTTGGCGATCGCGACGTTCCCCGCGCGGTAGGCGCGCATGATGCCGGGCACGCCGAGCATGCTCTCGGAATTGAACATCTCGGGATCGAGGAAGGCGTCGTCGATGCGGCGGTAGATGACGTCGACCTTGCGCAGGCCCTCGGTGGTGCGCATGAACACCGTGTCGTCGTCGACCACGAGATCGCGACCCTCGACCAGCTCGACGCCGAGCTTGTCGGCGAGGAACGAGTGCTCGTAGTACGCCGAGTTGAACTGCCCCGGCGTCAGCAGCGCCACGGTGGGGTGGCCCGAGCCCGTCGGGTCGACGGAGCGCAGCGTCGCCAGCAGCGCCTCGGGGTAGTTCTCGACCGGGGCGACGCGATGGTCGGCGAAGAGGTCGGGCGCGACCCGCATCATCACCTCGCGGTTCTCCAGCATGTAGGAGACCCCCGACGGCGTGCGAGCGTTGTCCTCCAGCACGTAGAAGTCGTCGCCGTCGGTGCGCACGATGTCGATGCCGGCGATGTGCACGCGGATGTCGTGCGGCGCGGCGACGCCGACCATGTTCTTGAGGAAGGCCGGGTTGCTCTCCACCATCTCGCGCGGCACCACGCCGGCGCGGATGATCTCCTGCGCGCCGTAGATGTCGGCGAGGAAGGTGTTCAGCGCCTTGACGCGCTGCACCAGCCCGTCCTCCAGCTTGCGCCACTCCGAGCGCTGGATGACGCGGGGGATGATGTCGAAGGGGATCAGCCGCTCGGTGGCGTCCTTGTCGCCGTAGACGTTGAAGGTGATGCCGATGCGCCGGAACATCAGCTCGGCGTGGCCGCGGCGGGTGGCGAAGAAGTCCTTGGGCTGCTCGGCGAGCCAGCGGGCGATGCGCTCGTAGGCTTGGCGGGTCACGCCGCCCTCGCCGGTCATCTCGTCGAAGAAGCGCCGCTCAGCTGCCAACGTCGATGTCCCCTCCGAGGCCCGACGGACCTTCGCTTGCGGCAGGTAGCAAGCTGCAAGCCAAAGGGCAAAGGCGGCGGGCGCTGGCAAGCTGGACGGCGGGGACCCGGCGATCCGGGAACAGGCTTAACCCGCGCTAAAGAGGCTTGGTTTACAGCTTGCTCCCGCGGCGGCCGAGCCCGTCCGCCAAGCCGGGTCGAGTCCGATGAGTTTCTACAGTTTCGCCGCCGCCAACCTGACCACCGACGACGATCGGCAGCGCCGCCCGGCGGTCAACCGCGCCCAGGTCCTGCGCACGCTCGCCTTCTTCCTCGCCGCGGTCGCCGCTCTGGTCGTGATGTCGCGGTCGCAAGGTCACGCGGCGGAGAGTCGTGCAGCGGGAGGCCATGCCGCCGAAGCGACCGGCTTCCACGACTTCGTCGAGGTTCTGTGGCCGCAGGCGCACCGCCGCGGCGTGTCGCGCCAGACCTTCGATCGCGCCTTCGCCGGCGTCGCGCCCGATCCGGGGGTGCTGGCCAAGACGCACCGGCAGGCCGAGTTCGTGACGCCGGTCGGCGACTACCTCGCCCACGCCGTGTCGCAGACGCGCATCGACACCGGCCGCGACCGCGGCCGCGACTACAAGGACGCGCTGGAGCGCGCCGACAGCCGCTACGGCGTCGACCCCTACGTGGTGCTCGGCGTCTGGGGGCTGGAGTCGAACTTCGGGCAGAACACCGGCGACCTCGGCACGGTCCGCTGCCTGGCGACGCTGGCCTACGCCCGCTACCGCGGCGACTATTTCCGCAAGGAACTGCTCGACGCCCTCGACATCCTGCAAGCCGGGAACATCGCCCCGGAGGAGATGCGTGGCTCCTGGGCGGGCGCGATGGGGCAGACGCAGTTCATGCCCTCCGCCTTCAAGCGCTACGCCGTGGACTTCTCCAACCACGGCCGCCGCGACATCTGGCGCGACGTGCCGGACGCTCTCGGCTCGACCGCCAACTACCTGCACAAGCACGGCTGGGTCGCCGGCGAGCCCTGGGGCTTCGAGGTGGTCGCGCCCTCACCCGCCCAAGGGACCATGGGCGGCGATGGCAAGGCGATGCGCTCGTTCGAGCGCTGGGCCGAGGCAGGCGTCCGCCGCGCCGACGGCGAGGCGCTGCCGCGCGCGGGCGAGGCGGCGCTGCTGACCCCGGCGGGACCCTTCGGCCCGGCCTTCCTGGTGACGCCCAACTTCCGCGTCAGCAAGAGCTACAACAATT
>CALMRL010000296.1 GCA_937873345.1 uncultured Beijerinckiaceae bacterium
GTCTTCTACCAACGTGCGCTGATCACGACTGATGAGCCCGGTGGCGCAAGCCGATGGACATGATCTTCCAGGGCTGGTCGGTGAGCTTGTTCCAAGCCTCGCAGCAGCGGTCGACGATGTCGTCGTAGGAGGTGAAGACGCGGTTCGACAGCCATTTGTCGCGCAGGAACTGCCACACGTTCTCGACCGGATTGAGCTCCGGGGCGCGGGGCGGCAGCGGCAGCAGCGTGACGTTGGCGGGCACGACGAGATCGCGGGCCTTGTGCCAGCCGGCGCCGTCGAGCATCAGCACGGCGTGGGCGCGACGGGCGACGGTGCGGCTGATCTCGGCCAGGTGCTCGTTCATCGCCTCTGTGGTGCAGCGGGGCAGGACGAGGCCGGCGCCTTTGCCTTTCGCCGGGCAGATCGCCCCGAAGATGTAAGCGGACTGCGTACGCTGGTCGTGCGGCAGGCGCGGGCGGGTGCCGCGACGCGCCCACAGCCGGCTCAGGGTGTTCTTCTGACCGACGCGCGCCTCATCCTGCCACCACAGCTCGATCGCCGTGCCGGGCTTCAGCGTGGCTCGGATCGCGTCCACCGCGGCGGGCAGCTCCTTTTTTGAACGCCAGCAGCGCCGCCGGATCCTGCGCGTAGTGTCGGGGTCGCGCCGACATCTTGGCAAAGCCGAGCTTCCGCAGCTCGCGCCCTACCGTGGTCTCGTCCAGGCTGACGCGGAAACGGGTGTGGAGCCACGCCGCCAGGTCCTTGCGCCGCCAAGTCCTTGCGCCGCCAGCGCACCACGCCGTCGCGCTCCGGATCGGGGCCTTGCTCCACCGCCTCGGCCAACGCCCGGCGCTGCGCGTCGTCGAGCTTGGGCCGCTGCCCCGGCGCCTTGCCGTCGACCAGCCCCGCCGGTCCCTCCGCGTTGAAGGCCAGCACCCAGTCGCGCACCGTCTGCAATCCCACCGCGCCGACACGCGCCGCCTCGCTGCGGCGGCCACCGTCGTGGATCACCGCCAAAGCCAGCAGCCGTCGGCTCTGACCAGCGTCGCGGCTGGCTCGTGCCAACTGCCGCAACTCGTCGGCGTTGAAGTCAGGGCGAAGCAGCACGGCGGCAGACATGGCGAACCCTCCCGTCCGCTCATCGAATCACATCCGCCGCCGCAGTGGAAGCCGGTGAGTCTCCCTCAGCACTCGCTGGTATGAGA
>CALMRL010000297.1:0-9458 GCA_937873345.1 uncultured Beijerinckiaceae bacterium
GTCCGCGCGCGGCGCTGTTCTCCGGCGACCTCGCCGCGCGCGGACTGGGCGGCGTCGCGCTGCTGCCGATGATGGCGCCGACCGGAGGCGTCGTGATGATCGTCGGCTGGCTCGCCGCCGCGGTGACCCTGCCCCTCGCCCTGCGTCACGATGTACCTGCCGTGCGCTAGGTGACATTGGCGCAGCGAATTTCCGGGGCCAGCATCTTGGGCTAGACTTCGGCTGGCGCTTCGCGCAACGTCCCGCGCGGGTGGATCGATAAAGGCTGTCACGGGGCTCGATGAGCGAGATCGGCGAAAAGAAGCGAATCCTGATCGTCGAAGATGAGCCTTTCATCGCCTTGACGCTGGAGGACATGCTCGACGAACTCGGCTTCGGGCTGGTCGGCACGGTCTCGCACATCGCGGAAGCGCTGGAGATGATCGAGCGGGAAGCCGTCGATTGTGCCCTGCTCGACGTCAATCTCGGCAGCGAGAAGATCGATCCCGTCGCCGACCGGCTGGCGGCACGCGGATGCCCCTTCATCTTCACCACGGGCTACGGCGCGTCCGGCATTCCGGCGGCTCATGTCGGTCGCCCGGTGCTGCAGAAGCCGTTTCGCATGGACGATCTCGCCGGCACGCTCAATGCGACGCTCGCCAAGGCCTAACCAAGCCGAAGCCTGACTGGTCCAAGACACAGGCTGGGCCGCCGCGACGCCTCAGCCCGGCGGCAGGGCGACCTTGAGGCGTGCGGGGTCGAACAGCGGGAAGAGCAACAGGCCGGCGAGGAACCCGCCGATATGCGCCTGCCAGGCGACCGCACCGTCGCCCATGCCGCTCAGCGCGGGAAAGATGCCGAACAGCAGGTTGGTGCCAAACCAGAACAGGATGAACAGGAGCGCAACCTTGTTGGTGAAGGTCTGCGCCAGCGTCAGCGCCGGCTGGCGGAAGGGCTCGTTGACCAGTGCCCTGTCGAACAGGCGGCGCGGCTCGTCGTTCGGGCGGAACACGAAGCGCACCGCCGCCCCCATCGCCCCCGACACGGCCGCCGAGGCGCCGATCACCAGCTGGAAGCTCGCGATGTCGGCGGCCCATTGCACAAGCGCCCCGATCACCGCCGCGACGAGCATCAGCAGCAAGAAGCGCAGGGCAGTGAAGCGCCTCGCCACCGCCGAGCCGAAGGCGACGAGCCAGATGCAGTTGAAGCCAACATGCGCCCAGCTGGCGTGCAGCAGGGCGTAGCTCGCGAAGGTCCAGGGCTTGAGCTGGCCGTCGCTGAGCAGGAACTGGATCTGCTCGGCGACGATGGCGTTTCGCCCGACCGCCGCCTGGAAGCTTCGACCCAGCTGCTCGTCGGACAGGATGTGCAGGGCGATCGTCGCCCGCGCCGGCAGGAAGGCGAGCGCCGCCACCAGGGTGTTGTCGCTCTCGTTGCTGAGCGCGAGGCGCAACGCGTGCAGGCCCAGCAGCACGGCGCAGCTGAAGACGATCACGCCCGGCAGGTTGAAGGCGGGCTCGCGACGCGGCGGGGATTGCGCGGCGGCGGATGGCTCCGGAGCCGCCGCGCCGGTCGAGGGCGTCGGATGCTCGCCCTCCACTACTCGACGTCTTCGATCGCGCCGGACCCACCGCCGTAGACGCGCTGCGCCAGCGCCGCCTCCATGAAGGGCTCGATCTCGCCGTCGAGCACATCGTCCGGGGTCCCGGAGGTGTGTCCGGTGCGCAGGTCCTTCACCAGCTGGTAGGGTTGCAGCACGTAGGAGCGGATCTGGTGGCCCCAGCCGATCTCGCCCTTCGAGGCCTCGGTGGCGTTGGCCTCGGCCTCGCGCTTCGCCATCTCCGCCTCGTAGAGCCGGGCGCGCAGCATGTTCCAGGCGGTGGCGCGGTTCTTGTGCTGCGAGCGCTCGCCCTGGCAGGCGACGACGATCCCGGTGGGGACGTGGGTGATACGCACCGCGGAATCGGTGGTGTTGACGTGCTGTCCGCCGGCGCCCGACGAGCGGTAGGTGTCGATGCGGCAGTCCGACTCCTTCACGTCGATCTCGATCTTGTCGTCGATCACGGGATAGACCCAGACGCTGGCGAACGAGGTGTGCCGCCGCGCCGCCGAATCATAGGGCGAGATGCGGACCAAGCGGTGCACGCCCGACTCCACCTTGGCCCAGCCGTGGGCGTTGTGGCCCTTGACGAGCAACGTCGCCGACTTGATGCCGGCCTCGTCGCCCGACGTCTCCTCGATGATCTCGACCTTGAACTTCTGCCGCTCGGCCCAGCGCGCGTACATGCGGAACAGCATGCGCGCCCAGTCGCACGACTCGGTGCCGCCGGCGCCGCTGTGCACCTCGATGTAGGTGTCGTTGGGATCGACCTCGCCCGACAGCAGCGCCTCGATCTGACGGCGCTCGGCGTCGGCGAGCAGCGCCTTGAGGGCGTCGACCCCCTCGCGCTCGGTGGCGACATCCTCCTCGGCCTCGCCGAGCTCGACCAGCGTCGCGGCATCCTCGAGGTCGCGCTCGAAGCGGGCGATCGAGCCCAGGCGCTCCTCCAGGTCGGTGCGCTCGCGCATCATCTTCTGCGCGGCGTCGGCATCGTTCCACAGGGCCGGGTCCTCGACCCTGGCGTTCAGTTCGGCGAGGCGGCGCGTCGAGCTATCGACGTCAAAGATGCCTCCTCAGCAGTCCCATGGACTGCTTGATGTTCTCGACCAGCGCTTCGGCTTCGGCGCGCATGTGCTTGGGTTGCCCTCACGGATTCTGGTTGCCGCCCTGCATAGCGGCATCGGCGACGCGATGGTAGGGCCTGCCATCGATCACAGGACCTGCGAGGCCCTCGGCGGCGCCGCGACAGCGGCGGCCATGGCGATGAAGATCGGCAGGTTCAGCGCGACCGACACCCGCGACCTGATTCGCGGCACCGGCGAGCAGCAGCGCGAGAACGGTCGCGACAGCCCGGCGGCCCCGGCACGGCGAGCTAAAGGTGCAGCGGCGAGTCGTGGGTGTGGAAGGCGTGCAGCCGGCGGAACACGGCCGTGTCGTAGTTGCCGGGCGTTGCCAGCTCGCCGGTCAGCCAGGAGAAGACGTCGCGGTCCGGCGCCTCCATCAGTTGCTCCAGCTCCGCGATCTCGGCCTCGGGAAGCTTGGCCAGCTCGGCATCGGCGAAGCGGCCCATCAGCAGGTCCATCTCGCGGGTGCCGCGGTGCCAGGCGCGGAAGCGCAGGCGGCGGCGGCGCACATCGAGCGAGGCATCGCTGCCGGTCGATCCATCCTGCGGGTCGGACAAGGGGGGCTCCTGGAGCGCGCGGGTTGAAGGCGGAATGTTCGCCATATAGCGTCCGCCGGCCGCGCCACCCAGGGCGCCCTCAGCCGCCAAGCGCCTTTCGCTGCAATGCGCCCCCAGCTCCTCAACCCGCTCTTCTCCTCGGCCGCCAAGCTGCCGGGCATCGGTCCCAAGACGGCGAAGCACCTCGATCGGCTGCTCGGGCCGGCGACCGCGACGGGGGCCGGCGAGGCGCGCGTCGTCGACGTGCTGTTCCACCTGCCGACAGGGGTGATCGATCGCCGCCGCCAGCCTCCCATCGTCGAGGCGCCGATCGGCGAGGTGGTGACGCTGAAGGTCAGGGTCGGCGACCGCCGCCCGCCGCCGCCGCGATCGCGCGCGCCCTACCGCGTGCTGGTCGAGGACGCCACCGGCGACGTGCTGCTGATCTTCTTCCTGGCGAACCACGCCTGGATCGAGAAGATGCTGCCCGAAGGTGCCGAGCGCTGGGTGTCGGGCAAGCTGGAGCTGTGGAACGGCCACCGCCAGATGGTGCATCCCGACCGCGTGCTCGACGAGGCCGGCTTCGCCGCGATGCCGCTCACCGAGCCGGTGTACGGCCTGACGGAGGGCCTGAGCCCGCGGCTGCTGACGCGAGCGGTCGACGGCGCGCTGGCCAGGGTGCCGCCGCTGCCGGACTGGTACGACGGGCTTGGAATCAAGCTGCCGAAGCTGCCGACCTTCGGCGAGGCGCTTGCCCTGGCGCACCGGCCGGAGACGCCCGAGGCGATGGAGCCGACCGCGCCGGCCCGCGTGCGTCTCGCCCTCGACGAACTCTACGCCAACCAACTCGGCCTCGCCCTGATGCGCAAGCGCTTCCGCGAGCGATCCGGCCGGGCCAATGCCGGGGAAGGCCAGGCGCGGGCCGATGCGATCGAGGCCGCCCTGCCCTTCCACCTGACCGGCGCGCAGCAGGCCGCGCTCGTCGAGGTGCGCGCCGACCTCTGCGGAACCAAGCGCATGCTTCGCCTGCTGCAGGGCGACGTCGGCTCCGGCAAGACGCTGGTCGCCCTGCTGGCGATGGCCGACGTCGTCGAGGCCGGCCATCAGGCCGTGCTGATGGCGCCGACGGAAATCCTCGCCCGCCAGCATTTCGCCGGCCTCGCGCCGCGTGCGGCCGCCGCGGGCATGCACATGGCGATCCTCACCGGCCGCGACACGCCGGCCGAGCGCCGCCGTACGCTGGAGGGCTTGGCGACGGGCGCGATCGACATGGCGGTCGGCACCCACGCGCTGATCCAGGAGGGCGTCAGCTTCCGCGACCTCGGGCTGGCGGTGGTCGACGAGCAGCACCGCTTCGGCGTGCACCAGCGCCTCGCGCTCTCCGCCAAGGGCGAGGCGGTCGACATCCTGGTGATGACGGCGACGCCGATCCCGCGCACGCTGGTGCTCTCGTACTTCGGCGACATGGACGTCTCGAACCTGCGCGAGAAACCGCCGGGACGCCAACCCATCGACACCCGCGCCATCCCCGACGAGCGCCTGGGAGACGTCGTCGCGAGGCTCGTGCGGGCGGTGGCCGAGGGCAAGCGGGCGTACTGGGTGTGCCCGCTCGTCGACGAGAGCGAGGAGGTCGATGCCGCCGCCGCCACCGATCGCTACGAGGCGCTGCGCTTCGTTCTCGGCGACAGGGTCGGGCTGATCCACGGCCGGATGAAGGGTGCGGAGAAGGATGCGGCGATGGCGCGCTTCGTCTCCGGCGACGCGCCGGTGCTCGTCGCGACCACCGTGATCGAGGTCGGCGTCGACGTGCCGGAGGCGACGATCATGGTGATCGAGCATGCCGAGCGCTTCGGCTTGGCGCAGGTACACCAGCTGCGTGGCCGGGTGGGGCGCGGTGCCGGCGCCTCCTCCTGCCTGTTGATCTACAAGGCGCCGATGACGCAGGTCGCGCAGTCGCGCATCGACATCCTGCGCCAGACCGAGGACGGTTTCCTCATCGCGGAGGAGGACCTGCGGCTGCGCGGCGAGGGCGAGGTGCTGGGCACCCGTCAGTCCGGCACGCCCGGCTTCCGGCTGGCGCAGCTGGAGCACCACGGCGGACTGCTGGCGCTCGCCCGCGACGCCGCGCAGCGGGCGCTGGAAGCCGACCCCGAATTGATGGGGCCGACCGGCGCCGCAATCCGCACGCTGCTCCACATCTTCGAGCGCGAAGACGCGATCCGCCTGATCGAGGCGGGGTGAGGAGCACGCGATGAAGCTGGTTCGTTACGGCGCCGAGTCGGCTCCATGGCGCTGGCGCCCGGCGACGTGATCCTTACCGGCACCCCGCCGGCGTCGACCAGGGGCGCACGCCGAAACGGTTCTTGGCGGTTGGCGAAGTAGTTACGCCGGGCGCTGAGGGACTTGGCGAACAGCGGCACGAGGGGGTGGGTGGATTGTCTGTGAGGATGAGAGGTCTAGAATGAGCTGGGTGAACGGACCGCTGACCGTCTTCCACGGGACCGACAATCTTTCCGCCAATGCGATCCGTCTCAACGGCATAAATCCTACACGCTTCCGCGCAGCGACCGATTTCGGCGTGGGCTTCTATGTAACGACGGCCCAACACCAAGCCGAGCAGTGGGCCAACCAGCGCTGCCGACGGATGGGTGGTACGAGGCTGAACGCCGAGGTGCTCGCCTACGAACTGCCGCGGAACGACCTTGGTCTCCTCGACCATCTCTGCTTCGTCCTCGACGGGCCGGACTATTACGATCTCATCGCCTATTGCAGGGCGGGACGAGCGAATCACGGGCCGCGGAGACCTATGCCCTATAAGGTCGTGTACGGACCCGTCTCCCTATGGCCGCAGCGGCTGGTGATTGCGAACTGCGATCAGATCCTATTTTCTGACCCAGCCAACGTTGTCGGCCTCGCCCACCCCAGCGCCTCGCTGAGGCCGCCCGGCAGCGCCCGCTTCTTCTGAGGATCGCTCAATGTCGCGCATCGATATCCGGGATGTGGACTACTCCGACGCGATGAGGAACTATTTCGAGGGCGTCCGCGCATTGCTCGTGACTGTTCACGGCCTGTCTGATGAGGCGGCGCAGGCAGCGGTCAATCAGTACTTCTCGATCGACGTCGCTCCGATGGAGCGGGTGTTCGCGATGCATACTGATGCGAAGCACCTCGCTGCTGATCTCGCCGGCGCCTTGGCTCCCTGACGCAAGCCTATACACCCAGCATCAGCTCCAGGTTCTGCACCGCCGCCCCCGACGCCCCCTTGCCGAGGTTGTCGAGCTTGGCGACCAGCACCACCTGATGCTGCCCCTCGTGGGCGAAGACGTGCAGCTCGACGTCGTCACTGCCGTTCAGCGACTCCGGCTCGATGCGCGCCGCTTCGGACCGGGCTGCCACGCGGACGCGCCCGCTCGCGCCGTAATGCGCGGCATAGACCATCGCGATGTCGTTGGCGGATGGCCGTCGCGGCAGCTCGCCGAGGAACAGCGGGACCGATACCAGCATGCCCTGCGCGAAGGCGCCGACCGAGGGCACGAAGATCGGGCGCCGCGCTAGGCCGGAGTGAGCCATCATTTCGGGAACGTGCTTGTGGCCGAGGCCGAGCGCATAAAGCTCGAAAGCGGGGGCGCAGCCGCCCTCGTGATCGGCGATCATCGCCTTGCCGCCGCCGGAGTAGCCCGACACGGCGTTGATCGCCACCGCCGCGTCGGCGGGCAGAAGCTTGGCGTCGATCAGCGGGCGCAGCAGCGCGATCACGCCGGTGGCGTAGCAGCCGGGATTGCTGACGCGGCGGCTCGCGCTGATCGCCTCGGCTTGCCCCGGCGCAAGCTCGGCGAAACCGTAGGTCCAGCCCGGCGCGGTGCGGTGAGCGGTGGAGGCGTCGAGGATGCGCGGACCATCGGGCAGCGCGTCGGCGAGCGCCACCGTCTCGCGTGCGGCGTCATCGGGCAGGCAGAGGATCACCAAGTCGACCCCCTGCAGCAGTGAGCGCTTGGCTTCGGCATTCTTGCGCTCGGCGTCGGGAAGCGACACCAGCTCGATGCCGGTGCGGCCGGCGAGGCGCTGGCGGATGCCAAGCCCGGTGGTGCCGGCCTCGCCGTCGATGAAGATGCGCGCGCTCATGGTGCCCCCATGCCGTTCCCGAAAAAGAAAAAGGCGGCCGAAGCCGCCTTCTGACATCCCTGCGTCGCGCTGCTCAGCGCTTCGAGAACTGGAAGGAGCGGCGGGCCTTCTTCTTTCCGTACTTCTTGCGCTCGACGACGCGCGAGTCGCGGGTGAGGAAACCTTCCTTCTTCAGGACGGGACGCAGCTCCGGCTCGTAGTAGGTGAGCGCCTTGGACAGGCCGTGCCGTACGGCGCCAGCCTGGCCCGACAGGCCACCGCCGGTGACGTTGACCAGCATGTCGTACTGGCCGACCCGCGACACCAGCCCGAGCGGCTGCTGCACGATCATCCGCAGCACCGGGCGGGCGAAGTAGGTCTCGTAGGACCGGCCGTTGACCTCGATCTTGCCCGAGCCGGGCTTGATCCACACGCGAGCGACGGCGTCCTTGCGCTTTCCGGTGGCGTAGGCGCGGCCGTTCTTGTCGAGCTTTTGGACATGCACCGGCGCATCGGGCTGCGGCGCCCCGGTCGCAGCCTTCAGGTCCTGCAGGGAGGAGATGGTCTCAGCCATGGTCTCAGGCAGCCTTGTTGGTGCGCGCGGCGGTGTTGTTGGCGACGTTCTTCGGGTTCAGGGCGGCGACATCGAGCGCCACCGGCTGCTGCGCCTCGTGGGGATGGGCGGCGCCGGCGTAGACCCGCAGGTTGCCGAGTTGCTTGCGGCCGAGCGGCCCGCGCGGCAGCATGCGCTCCACCGCCTTTTCGACGACGCGCTCGGGGAAGCGCCCGTCGAGCACGAAGCGCGCGGTGCGCTCCTTGATGCCGCCTTGGAAGCCGGTGTAGTGGTAGTACACCTTGTCTTCGCGCTTGCGGCCGGTGAAGCTGACCTTCTCCGCGTTGATGACGATGACGTGGTCGCCGTCATCCATGTGCGGGGTGAAGCTCACCTTGTGCTTGCCGCGCAGGCGCATCGCGATGACGCTGGCGAGCCGCCCGACGACGAGCCCCGACGCGTCGATCACCACCCACTTCTTCTCGATCTCGGCCGTCTTGGTCGAGATGGTCTTGCCGAACATGATCCGCGCGCTCCGCTCTTTGCGCCGCGATAGACCAGCGTCCTCGGGCGAAGTCAAGATTCGCTTGCAAAAACCGCTTTCGCGACAGGCTTTTTCGCTCATGGTATCATGATACCGCGACTCGTCTCGTAGCTGCGGCGCCGCGATCGCGGCCCGCGGTTGCCGCCCGGTGCGGGCTCCGCTAACCCCTTGTCCCCATGCCTGACAAAAGCCTGCCCTGCATCGCCTTCGACCTCGATGGCACCCTCGTCGACAGTGCCCCCGACCTCGTCGGCGCGCTCAACGCCATCCTCGACCGCGAGGGGATCGATCCGCTGCCGCTGGAGAAGGCGCGGCGCTTCGTCGGCCGCGGCGGCAGGGTGCTGATCCGCCTCGGGCTCGAAGCGCAGGGCGCGAGCGTCTCCGACGCCAAGCTGGAGCAGATGTTCACCGCTTATCTCGCCGAGTACGAGACGCGGCTGTCGCGCGAGACGGTCCCCTTCCCCGGCTGCGTCGCCGCGCTCGATCGCCTCGCCGCCGCCGGTCACGTGCTGGCGGTGTGCACCAACAAGTACGAGAAGCCGGCGCGCATGCTGCTGCGCGACCTGCGGCTCGCCGACCGCTTCGCGGCCATCGTCGGCGCCGACACCTTCGCCATGTCGAAGCCCGACGGCGCCGTGCTTCGGCTGACGCTGGAGCGCGCCGGCTGCGACCCCGCCCGCGCCGTCTACGTCGGCGACACCGCGACCGACGTGGCGACGGCGCGCAACGCCGACCTCCCGGTGATCTGCGTCGACTTCGGCTACGCGCCAGAGCCGATTTCGGAACTCAACCCCGACCGGGTCATCTCGCACTTCGACGCGCTCGACGATGCCGTCGCGTCTCTGTCCGCAGCCCTGCCCGCCGCGGCGGCCTGAGGTGAGCGAGATTCCAAGGCGCCAAGAGCCGCATCGGGACGTCATCCACAGCGGCTGGACCACCTACGGCATCGCCACGATCACCGAGCGCGACGGCACGCGGGTGAAGCGCGCCTTCGAGGACCACGGCGCGGCGGCCTGCGTGC
>CALMRL010000297.1:9468-18802 GCA_937873345.1 uncultured Beijerinckiaceae bacterium
CCTTACGACCCCGTGCGCCGCGTCGCCACGCTGGTGCGGCAGATGCGGGTCGGCCCCGTCCTCGCTGGCGAGGACGGCGATCTCGCCGAGGCGCCGGCCGGCAGCATCGAGGACGGCGAGGACCCCGCCGCGGCGGCGCTGCGCGAGGTGATGGAAGAGACCGGCCTTCGCCTCACCCGCCTGGAGCCGGTGGCGCGCCCCTACGCGATGCCGAGCGTCTCGACCGAGCGGCTGGTCCTGTTCCTCGGCGAGTACGCAGTCGCCGACCGCGTCGCGACGGGCGGCGGCCTCGCCGACGAGGGCGAGCAGCTGGTCGTCGAGGAGGTGGCGCTGGCCGACCTCGCGGCGCAAGCGGAGGCGGGCACGCTGCGGGACATGAAGACGCTCGTGCTGGTGCTCTTCCTGATGCTGCGCCGCCCCGAGCTTTTCGCCTCGGGCGGCGGCGCCGACGCGGTTTGACAAGGCGGGAACGCGCCGCGATATAGGGCGCGCGATGGGCGATTAGCTCAGCGGGAGAGCACTCCCTTCACACGGGAGGGGTCGCAGGTTCAATCCCTGCATCGCCCACCATCGCCAAGCCTACGCTCCCTCTGCCTTCACCAATTCCCTCAGCCATCCCCGCGCCTTCTCCAGCTCGGCCCAGGGCGGCTGGCCGATCGGGAAGTGCATCGCCATCACCACGGCGGTGATGGCGTTGAGGTGAGACAAGCGTTCGGCATCGATCTGCTCGCCCCCGTCGCGTCGCGCCAGCATCTCCTCGCGGAACTGCGCGAGGCAGCGCGTCGCCTCGCTCAAGGCGTGATCGTCCTTTGTCGGCTGCGCCTTGAGCACGCGGTCGAGTTCATCCAGCGCCTCGCGGCCGGGGTGCGGCGGCTTGCGCTCAAACACCGGTCGCCTCCGCCGCCGCAGCCGCGCGTTTCCTCGCAGCCCGATCCGGCTGCGCGCGACGCCCCGCCCGCAGATTGCAGGTCAGCGCCTTCGTCGTGTGGATCGAACAATTGGGATCGCCGGTGATGGCGAGCAGGGCATTGGCGATGTCGCCTGTGGCGTAGCCCTTCCAGCCGAAGACCCAGGGCATGCCGACCTGATGCACCTTGCGCCCCTGGATCGTGAACGGCCGCACCCGCTGCGTCACCATCGCCCTCACCTCGACCTCGCCCCGAAGCGTCGAAAGCGTGGTCCAGCCGAGGTGCTCGATGCCGAGTTCCTCCGCCAGCTCCGGCGACACCTCGACGAAGGCCTCGGGCTGCAGTTCGGCGGTGTGCGGCATGATCCGCGTGGGGATGCCGCCGCAATGCAGCTCGGTCAGGCGGTAGGTCGAGAACACGTAGGGGAAGCGCGGGTCCTCGGGCTTGTGCAACTCGTTGCCGGGCCGCTGCCACAGCTTGGCGACGGGGTTGATCTGACGCGACGGGTGCAGCAGGTTGCCGACCGGGCTCTCCAGCGGCTCGTAGAGCGTCGGCAGCGGGCCGTCCTAATGGCCAGACGGCACGAAGAACTGCGAGCGGCCCTCCGCCTCCATGATGAAGGCGCCAACGCCGCCGATCGCGTCCATGCCTTGCGGATGCTTCGACCAGTCCGGCCGGTAATCCGGTCGCTTCGTCGGCTCGAAGTCTGGCACGTCGGTGCCCGTCCACTTGGTGTTGCCCTCGTCCCACCAGACCAGCGCCTTCTTCTCCGACCACGGCTTGCCCTCAAGATCGGCGGAGGCGCGATTGTACAGCGTTCGGCGGTTCGCCGGCCAAGCATAAGCCCAGCCCTGGTGATTGGTGTCGACGCCCGGTCTGTCGGCGCGACGCGAGCGGGCGAGGTTCTTTCCCTCTTCCGGGAAGATACCGCTATACATCCAACCGCCGCATGCAGTGGAGCCGTCGGCCTTCAACTCTTGATACTTCGGCACCTGCTTGCGCGTCGCGACCTCGTAGCCGTTGATCTCGCGCAGCACCGCCTCCGCATCGGGCTCATGGCGCTCACCCTTCATCGGGTAATCCCAGGTCAGCGCCTGGATCGCGCGGTCGCGCGGCAGCGGGCTATCAGCGTAAAGCTCGCGCAGTCGATTGCCGAGGTGCACAATGAACCACAGGTCGGAGCGGCTGTCGCCCGGCGCGGTACAAACGTGGTCGTGCCATTGCACCATGCGGCTCGTGTTGGTGACCGTGCCCTCCTTCTCGCCGGGCAGGGCGACGGGCAGGAAGAACACCTCGGTCGCGACATCCGCCGGGTTCAGCTCGCCGCGCCCGACCATGCGTCCGTCGCGCCAGAAGTCCGCCGTCTCGGTCAGGGCGAAGTCGCGCACGACGAGCCATTTCAGCTTGGACATGCCGCGCACGACCATGTCGGAGTTGACGGCGCCGACGACGGGGTTCTGCCCCATCACGAACTGCCCCTGGATCAACCCGTCCGCCATCGCCATGGTGATCGGCTCCTGCGAGGCGTCGCCGATCAGCTTGGGCAGAAAGTCGTAGCCGAAGCCGTTCTCGGCGGTGGCGGCGTTGCCGTACCAGGCCTTGAGCAGGCTCACCATGTACTTCGGCAGGTTCGACCACCAGCCGGTGTCGGGCGTCTCGGTTGCGAGGTACTCGTCGAGCGAGCTGTGCTTCTCGAAGACGTTGGGCTGCGCGAGGTAGGTCGGCAGCATGTTGTAGAGCGTCGGGATGTCGGTCGATCCCTGGATCGAGACGTGGCCGCGCAGCGCCATGATGCCGCCGCCCGGGCGGCCCATGTTGCCGAGCAGGCCCTGGATGATCGATGCCGCGCGGATGATCTGCACGCCGGTCGAGTGATGCGTCCAGCCCACCGCGTAGCAGATCGAGGCGGTGCGCTCGCGCCCCGACGCGCGGGCGAAGGTGTCGGCGATCTTCAGGAAGGTGTCACGCGGGCAGCCCGTCACCTCCTCGACGAACTCCGGCGTGTAGCGGGCATAGTGCCGCTTCAGGATCTGGTACACGCAGCGCGGATGTTCGAGCGTCTCGTCCATCGCCGGCGGACCGTCGCGCAGGCCGGTGTCGCTGGACGACGTTTCCGCCTTCGTCGGCGGCTTGTGCTCGGCGACCGCGGTCGGCACCACCTTGCCCTCGTACTGCCAGCTGTCCTGCTCGTAGGAGCCGGTGGCCGAGTCGAAGCCGGAGAAGACGCCGTCGTTGTCCTCGGTGTCTTCATAACGCTCATCGATGATGTGGGCGATGTTCGTGTAGGCCAGCGCGAAGTCGCGGAACCACAGGTCGTTCTCGAGGATGTGCCGGATGATGCCGCCGAGGAAGGCGATGTCGGAGCCTGAGCGGATCGGCGCGTAGATGTCGGCGAGCGCCGACGTCCGCGTGAAGCGCGGGTCGACGTGGATCACCTTTGCGCCGCGGCGCTGCGCCTCGACGACGAAGCGGAAGGCGATTGGGTGATTCTCCGCCATGTTGGAGCCCATCACCAGCACGCAGTCGGAGTTCTGCAGGTCCCAAAGCGCCATGGTGGCGGCGCCCCGACCAAACGACGTGCCCAAACTTGGGACCGACGACGAGTGTCAGATGCGCGCTTGGTTCTCGATGTTGACCATCCCCAGGCCGCCACCGAAGAGCTTCTTGATGAGGTAGTTCTCCTCGTTGTCCATCGTGGCGCCGCCGAGCGATCCAAGTCCGATCGTCTGGTTGACCAGCCGCCCGTCCGGCAGGCGCTCGGCGAAGGTATCGTCGCGCGACCGCTTGGTCAGCTGGGCGATGCGCTCCATCGCCCAGGCGAGCGGGCGCTCCTCCCACTCGGTCGCGTGCGGCGCGCGATACAGCACCGACGTCACCCGCTCCGGCGACAGCAGCATGCCGAGCGTGCCCGACCCCTTGGGGCAGAGCGTGCCCTGGTTGATCGGCGAGCGCGGATCACCCTCGATGTGGATCGGGCGGCCGTTCTTGGCGTAAATCAGCTGGCCGCAACCCACCGCGCAATAGGGGCAGACGCTGGTGCCGACGCGATCCGCCTGCTCAAGGCGCGGTCGCAGTTCCGCCGAGGTGGTGCTCCTCGCCGCGGCACCCATCACGTCGCCACCCGCGAACTGACGCGGGAGCGTCCAGTCCTTGAGGAAGCTGGCGGCGCGCTGCGCGATCGTCTGGCCGACCGTCTTCACCATGAGTATACTCCTGTCGCCGGGCATATCCTGGACGACCCATTCGCCTCGTGAACGCTGAACTGCGGCACGGCTCCGGATCGTTCCGCTTGCCAGCCTGACATCCGCGCCGCGTTCGTTTGCGCACGCAACATCGGGAGCCGGTGGCGCAGCGCCAGGGTTTCCCAGCGGACGGACGTTCGGCCGCAGGGTCTTCCGCCACGGCATCGCGCGTTCGCACCCCGAAGTCTCGATCGAGGACCCATGGCAGCCAAGCAGACCATCGAAGGCGTCGTCATCCTCGCCCAGGAAAGTCGCTTCCAACTCACCGACGATGCTGGCGTCTCGCACCTCTTCGTGCTGTCGCACGGCGCCTTCGCCGAGCCGTCCGATCTTTCCATCCTGCAGAAGCAGCAGGCGCGGGTGCGCGTGCGCTCCAGCGAGGCACCGAATTTGAAGGCACGCGTCGCGCACCGCATCGAACTCTGCTGAAATCAAGGACCCGACAGCCTCATGGGCCTGCACGAGCGCATCCACCACTATCCGCAGTCCGACCTCGACGGCGTCATCCCCAATGAGTCGGAGCTGACCGGCGGCGTCACGATCGAGCCGGGGAGGTCCTACGGCTTCTTCACCGACACCACCGTATGCATCGGCTGCAAGGCCTGCGAAGTCGCCTGCAAGGAGTGGAACAACCTGCCCGCCGATTCGATCGGGCTGACCGGCCAGAGCTTCGACAACACCGGCATGCTGTCGGCCAACACATGGCGCCACGTCGCCTTCGTCGAGCGCGAGGGCGACCGCGGTGTCCGCGCCGCCGAGCAGGCGCCATTCCAGAGCGGCTGGCTGATGATGAGCGACGTGTGCAAGCACTGCCACAACGCCCCCTGCCTCGAGGCCTGCCCGACCGGCGCGATCTTCAAGACCGAGTTCGACACGGTGGTGGTGCAGCAGGACATCTGCAACGGTTGCGGCTACTGCGTGCCGGCCTGTCCCTTCGGCGTGGTCGCGCTCAACGAGGTCGACGGCAAGGTGCACAAGTGCACGCTGTGCTACGACCGGCTCAAGGGTGGCCTGGAGCCGGCCTGCGCCAAGGCCTGTCCCACCGAGTCGATCCAGTTCGGCGAGCTGTCCGATCTGCACGAGAAGGCGCGCGAGCGCATCGGCGTGCTGCACGAGCGCGGCGTCGAGCAGGCCTACCTCTACGGCACTCCCGACGGCCCCGGCGCCACCGGCGACCTCGGCCACCTCAACGCCTTCTTCCTGCTGACCGAGCGGCCGGAAGTCTACAACCTGCCCGCCGCCCCGACGCGCGCCTCCAATCGTGTGCGCCCGAGCCTGACCACCGGCGTCGCCACCATCGGCGCGTTGGCGCTGCTCGCGATCGGCCTGTTCAGCAGCGACCGTGGAGAGGGCCGATGACAAGCGATCGCTTCGGCGGCGACGCCGCGCGCCACCCGCTCGCCCCGACGGGTCAGGTCCCCGGCACGGCCGGTCGATCCGGTGCGATGCGCCGCGACTGGGCCGGCGAGACCGACTACGGCCGCGCGCAGCTGAAGCCGGCGCCCTTCTCGCCGTCGGTGGTCGGTGGCTACGTCTTCCTTGCCGGCCTGTCCGGCTCGTCGGCGCTGATCGGCGCGCTGGCCGACCTGACGCAGAAGCGACCCGGCGAGCGCCGCGACGTGACGCGGCGCGCGCACTATCTCGCCCTGCTAGCCCCGACGATCGGCTCGGCGCTGCTGGTCTACGACCTGCACACGCCGCAGCGCTTCTACAACATGATGCGAGTCGCCAAGAAGACCTCGCCGATGTCGATCGGCACTTGGCTGCTGCTCGGCTTCTCCGCCGCCGCGGGGGCAGGCGGCGTCGCGCAGATCGCCACCGATCTCGAGCCGCACTGGCGCTGGCCGCATCGCATCGCCAAGGTGGCGCAGGTGCCGGCGGCGCTGTTCGGCGCCGGCATCTCCACCTATACGGCGGCGCTTGTCTCGGCGACGAGCACGCCGGTATGGGCGGCGGCGCCGCGCGCCACGGCGGTGCGCTTCGCCTCCTCGTCGATCGCGACGGCCGCCGCCGTCCTGGCCGGCAGCAGCGTATCGTCGCCGATGCGACGCAAGCTCGCCGACCTGCTGCTGGCGGCGCTCGGTGTCGAGATCGCCGCGACCTACGTCGTCGCCAAGCAGCTCGACGGGGCCGGGATCGGCAAGGCACGCTTCGGCCGTTGGGCCTGGATCGAGCGGATCGTCGCCGGCGGCTTCGGCACCCTGCTGCCGGCGGCTCTGCTTGTCGGTTCGAGGCTTCTCGGCCGCCGCTCGGCCAAGCTCGATCGGACGGCCGGCTATCTCGCCACCGCCGGCAGCCTCGCCTTCCGCATCGCCTTCCTCGGCCACGGCATGGAGTCGGCGAGCCGGCCGGAGATCAGCCTGCGCTTCGCCCAGCCCGACAACCTGCCGACCGCGAAGCGTTGAGGCAGGTGTGCAAAGGCCGCGCGCTCCCGATCACCTTTCAGTGACTGTGCCACTCGGCCGATGCTATGGGTAACGCCCCGTCAATCGGCACGGCGTCACCCGGCGTGACGGCGGCTCGCTTCGCACAAGCGTGGAATGGCTGAATTTTTCATACGGCACGCCGACGCGACCCAGATCCTGCTCTTCGCCGGCGCCATATCGCTGCTCTGGGCGATCGAGCACCTCGTCATCTCCCTGCCGGAGGGCGAGAAGCTGCGGCACACCGGCGTCAATGCGCTGTTCGCCCTCACCGCCTTGCCGATCGAGCTGGTGCTCTCCGCCGCCTGCCTCGCGGTGTCGCGCGAGACGCTCGATCACGGCTTGGGACTCGTCAACCTGTTCCCCGATCCGTCGTCGGTCTGGGTCCGAGACGCGCTTATGTTCGTCGCCCTCGACCTCTTCGACTACCTCTACCACCGGCTGATGCACCACGTTCCGCCGCTGTGGCGCTTCCACCTCGTCCACCATACCGACCAGCACGTCGATTCCTCGACCACGGTCCGCGAGCACCCCGGCGAGACGGCGATCCGCTCGGCGGCGCTCGTCGTGTGGACCTTCCTGCTCGGTGCCTCCTTCGAAGTGCTGCTGATGCGTCAGGCCGCCGAGACGGTGTTCGCGATCCTCGCCCATTCGGCCCTGCGCATGCCGCCGGGCGTGGCACGGGTGATGGGCTTTCTTTTCGTCACGCCGAACCTGCACCACGTCCACCATCACAACGTGCTGCCCTACACGGACAGCAACTTCGGCGGCGTGTTCTCGGTGTGGGACAGGCTGTTCGGCACCTTCGCCGAGCTGGAGGCCGAGGATACGGTGTTCGGCCTCGACACGCATATGGAGCCGACCACGGTGGGTGACTTCGGCTCGCTCGTCGCCATGCCCTTCGCGCAACCCATCACGGGTGCGTCAGGCAAGAGCGAGCCGACCAACCCCTCGCTCGCCGGGGCCGCGTCGGCGCTGGGCTGACGGATCAACCCGCCCCATCCGGCGCCCTGCTTTCGGTCAGCAAGCGATCGACGAAGCGCCCGATGGTCGCCGTCGCACGCTGCGCGCGGCAACGCTCGCAGGCGATGATCGCCTTGAGGCTCTCGAACGTCTCCTGGATGTCGTCGTTGACCAGCACGTAATCGTATTGCGCCCAGCGCGCGATCTCGTTGCGGGCATTGTCGAGCCGGCGGGCGATGACGTCGGCCGGGTCTTCGGCGCGGCGTTCCAGCCTCGCGCGCAGCTCCTCCATGGACGGCGGAAGGATGAACACCGTGACGGCGTCCACGCCCGTCTTCGCCTTGACCTGCGCGGTGCCTTGCCAATCGATGTCGAAGAGGATGTCGCGGCCCCGTGACAGCACCTGCTCCACCGGCTCGCGCGGCGTGCCGTAGAAGTTGCCGTGCACCTCCGCCCACTCCAGGAGGTCGTCCTCGTCGCGCAGCTGCTGGAAGCGCCGGCGGCTGATGAAGTTGTAGTGCACGCCTTCGGCCTCGGAGTGCCGGCGCGCCCGCGTCGTCACCGAGATCGACAGGGTGAGGTCGAGTTCGGGCCTCGTCAGCAGCATCCGGGTCAGCGTGGTCTTGCCGGCGCCGGACGGCGACGACAGGATCAGGATGAAGCCGCGCCGCCCGTCGGCGCCGGCGGTCGCCGCGGTGTGCCGCTCGGGATCGTCGCCCGCGATGCCGACCCCGTCTTCCGCCGCCTGCATGGGTGCCTATTCGATGTTCTGGACCTGCTCCCGGAACTGCTCGATTTCGACCCGCAGTTCAAGGCCGATCGCGGTGAGGGCGGCGGCGTTGACCTTCGCGCAATAGGTCGTCGCCTCGCGTCCAAGCTCCTGGGCGAGGAAGTCGAGGCGACGGCCGACCGCTCCGCCGGACGCGAGCAGTTCGCGCGCCGCCGCGACGTGGGCTGCGAGCCTGTCCAGTTCCTCGCGCACGTCGGCCCTCGCCGCGAGCAGCACCGCCTCCTGATGCAGGCGGTCGGGATCGAGGCCGGGTTGTCCGACGAGTGCCGCCACTGTCGCCGCCAGCCGCTCGCGTACCGCCTCCGGCCGCCGCAGCGGCGATGCATCGGCCGCTCGCGTCAAGGCGGTGATCGAATCGAGGCGGACCTTGAGTACGGCATCGAGGCTGCGACCCTCGCGGTCGCGCATCGCGACCAACTCATCCAAAGCCGCATCCAACCCGGTGAGGCAGGCCGCCGCCAGCGCATCCTGCGCGGCAGGGTCGGGCGCGGCATCGCCCAGTTCGACGATGCCGCGCAGGCCCAGCAGGCCGTCGAGCGTCGCCGGAGCGATCGTCGGCGGCAGGGGTATGGCGGCGACCGCCGCGATCAAGGCCGCGAGCCGCTCCTCGTCGATGCGCAGGCGCGCCGGCTGCGCCTCGCGCGTGACGGCCAACGTCGCATGGCAAGTGCCACGCGTCAGCCGTGCGCCGATGCGGCGCCTCGCCTCGGTCTCGACGGCATCGAGCCCTTGCGGCAAGCGCAGGCGCACGTCGAGTCCCTTGGCATTGACCGCGCGAAGCTCCCAAGTCCAACGCGCGCCACCGATCTCGCCACCGTGCTGGGCGGCGCCGGTCATCGAGCGGAGGCACCGCTGAAGAGGTGCGGCGCTCAGCGCGTGAACTCGGCCGGTATCGTCTTCGCCGTGTTCAGGTCGAAGGACTTGTCGCGCAGGGGATCGAAGGCCGTGTTCTCCGAGGCGTCGTAGATCTTGGGAAGCGCCGGAGGCATCTGCATCGGTGCCGCCGGG